>NZ_RZSG01000091.1:0-12579 GCF_003997725.1 Mesorhizobium sp. M4A.F.Ca.ET.050.02.1.1 | reverse complement strand
GCCGAGGCGAGCAGGTCGTGCAGGCTGTCAGGGTTTTCTACAAGGCGAAGGCCGTGTTCGGCGCATATCCGGCGCACGAGATTGTCGGGGGTCTTGCCGGCGACGGTGATCGACCAGTCGCGACCCGAGGCGGCGAGATGCGGCGCCATCCTGCGGCCCATCTGTTTGACGGCGTCGATGTTGGGGAAATAGCCGAGATGGCCAACGAAGCAAAGGCGCAGTGCCTCGTATCGACGGCTCGTTGTCGGCAAGGAAAGCACGCTTTCTTCGGGGATCGGATTGGCGATCACCCTGACGTCGCCTGTAGGGCCGAGGGCGGAAAGCAGCGTCCGGTCGACCCCGGAGCAGACCCAGACCTGATCTGCCACCGCCGCCGCATGTCGGTCGGCGTCCCGCGCCTGCTTGATCCTGCGCCTGTTCTCGCGCACCTTCCGCAGCCGCTTCAAGACCGGCAGCCCGGCAATGCCGTCCGCCACCGTCTTGGAATCGATATCGTGCAGGTCAATGACAGTGCGCGCGCCATGCTGCGGCGCCAGGTCAAGCAATTGCGCAAGCACGATGTTTTCGACCACCACCAGATCGGGCGCGAAAGCCCGCCAAAGCGCGTCGGCTTCGGCCAGTTCGTCGGCCGGCATGATGCGCATGGTCGGATGTGGCCTGTGACTTTGCCAGGCGCCGTTGCGGCGCGCCGACTCGAGGGCAAGGTGCCTGACATTGGAGAGCCAGGTTTGCGCTGGCGAACCGGTCAGGCTTACGGTCAGAACCTCGCCGACCGCCGAGAGCGCCCGCGCGTTGGCCGCGCACCTGATCTCGCCGCCGGACAGTGGTGGGAACGGACAAGTGAGCGTGAACTGAAGGATTTTCATGCTGCCCCCGCGGACAACAGTAGTCCAAGGCGCTTGAGGCCGGAATAGCGCAAGTCAGCCGGCTCAGGTTCTGGCGAAGCCGATGAAGTCGTCGGGCGCGGCGCGGCCCATTTCCTCTTCCCAGTGGCGGCGGCAGAGAGAAACATAGACGTCCTTGCCGATCGCCACCTGCTCGCCCTGCCTTGCCACCTTGCCGTCAGGACCCAGCCGCACGACCATCGTCGCCTTGCGGCCGCAGCGGCAGATGGTGCGCACCTCGCGCAGGTCGTCGGCGATGGCCAGCAGCACTCGCGAACCGGAAAACAACTTGCCCTGGAAATCGGTGCGCAGGCCGTAACACATGACCGGTATGTTCAGCCGGTCGGCGATACGGGCCAGTTGCCAGACCTGCTCTTCCTCGAGGAACTGCGCCTCGTCGACGAAAATGCAGTGCACAGTGGTGTGCTCGTGGTGCTCAGCGACACGGGCGAACAGGTCGTCGCCGTCGCGAAACATCTCGGCCTCGGCCTCGAGGCCGATGCGCGACGAGATCAGCCCGCTGTCGCCCTTGCGATAGTGTCCAGCGATGAACAGCATGGTGGTCATGCCGCGCTCCCGGTAGTTGTAGGACGCCTGCAAGAGCATCGTCGTCTTGCCGGCGTTCATCGTCGCGTAGTTGAAATAGAGCTTGGCCATGCCGCCTTTTAAGCCGAGTTGCAGCACGGCGGGGAGGGGGCGCTGTCGCATTCCCCTGAAAAAGCCGCGCTGTCCGAAAAGCGTCGGCGTGTCGCTGATCGGCCAGCGCGCGCCGTTCATCGTGATGTGGCAACGCTTGAAACCGCAGCAAAATGGTGTTTGGCTGACGAAACAAGGCGGAGACACAGACCGTAACTTCGCCGTGCCAAAAAGAATCGCAATGGGAGATTATCAATGTCGCGTATGAATTCCTTCGTCGCCGGTCTTGGCCTGGCGGCTCTTCTGTCCACCACCGCTGCCTTTGCCGGCGATCCGGCGAGCTGCAAGGCGGTGCGCCTGTCCGATGTCGGCTGGACCGACATCCAGGCCACCACCGGCCTCGCTTCGGTGCTGCTCACCGCGCTCGGTTATGAGCCGCAGGTGATCCAGCTTTCGGTGCCGGTGACCTATGCGTCGCTGAAGAATAACGACCTCGATGTCTTCCTCGGCAACTGGATGCCGTCGATGACCAACGACATCAAGGACTACACCGCCGACGGCTCGGTCGAGACCATCAGTGAAAACCTCAGCGGGGCCGGCTACGGCATCGTCGTGCCGACCTATGTGGCGGACGCCGGCGTCAAGACGCTGACCGATCTCGGCAAGTTCAAGGACAAGTTCGGCGGCAAGATCTATGGCATCGAGGCCGGCAATGACGGCAACCGCATCATTCTCGACATGATCAAGAACCCGAAGGACAATCTGGAGGGCTTCGAGCTGGTCGAGTCCTCGGAAGCCGGCATGCTGACTCAGGCCGAGCAGTCGATGAAAAGCAATGAGTGGATTGCCTTCCTCGGCTGGACGCCGCATCCGGTGATGGGCGCCATGAAGATCACCTATCTCGAGGGCATGGGCGATAGCGGCTTCGGCGCAGCCACCGTGCATACCAACGTGCGCAAGGGCTACACCACCGAGTGCCCGAATGCCGGCAAGTTCATCGCCAACCTGAAGTTCAACCTGGACATGGAAGGCGAGATGATGGACGCGATCCTCAAGGGCGGCGACGCCAACACGGTCGCGACCGACTGGCTGAAGAAGCATCCCGATGCAATCGCCCCCTGGATCGCCGGCGTGACCACCTTCGATGGCGGCGACGCGGCGGCCGCGGTCAAGACCGCGCTCGGGAGCTGAGCCGACTTGCGTTCGGCGTGACCGATCAGGAAGGGCAGCCAATCAAGAATAGGCTGCCCTTTTTCTTAATGCGCGTCGCGCTGAGACGGATTCAAGCGACGCGCTTCAAAGTGTTTGTCCGCCTGTCGTTTCCCAAAACCGCTGCGCACTTTTGGGCGACATGCGTTAAGCTGTGAGAAGATGACCGTCCGGCAAAGGCGGCAAGTCAAAGAGGGGCGAGATGGATCCTATTTCGAAATTCCTGGTCGGCTACAAGATACCCATAGGTCAGTGGGGAAAGGCCTTCTTCGGCTTTCTCACCGATAATTTCGACACCATTTTCAGGGCCTTCTCCAACGGCCTCAATTTCCTGCTTGACGGGCTGGTGGACGGGCTGCTGCTGATACCGCCAGTTTTCCTCATCGCGTTGATCGCGCTGCTCGCCTATTTTCTGCAACGATCGAGAGGGCTGGCGGTAGCCGTCTTTATCGGGCTGCTGTTCATCCTGAACCAGAACCTCTGGAAGCAGACCGTGGAGACGCTGGTGCTGGTGGTTGCCGCGGCGGCCGCCTCGATGGCCATCGGCGTGCCGCTCGGCATCTGGGCCGCGCACAAGCCGAAGATCTACCGCTTCATGCTGCCGGTGCTCGACCTGATGCAGACGCTGCCCACCTTCGTCTACCTCATCCCGGTGCTGACCCTGTTCGGGCTTGGCAACGCGCCCGGCCTTATCGTCACCATCATCTTCGTCATTCCCACTCCGGTTCGTCTTACCCATCTCGGCGTCACTTCGGTGCCGAAGTCGATCGTAGAGGCCGGCGAGGCGTTCGGCGCCACCAAGAGACAGCTTCTCTGGAAGGTAGAGCTGCCTTCTGCCTTGCCCACGATCATGGCGGGCCTGACGCAGTCGATCATGCTGTCGCTGTCGATGGTGGTGTTCGCCGCCCTCATTGGTGCCGGCGGCCTCGGCACCGAAATCAACCGCGCGCTCGGCTCTCGCAAGATCGACCTCGGTCTCGAGGCCGGCCTCGCCATCGTCGTGCTCGCCATCGTGCTCGACCGGATGACCCGCATTGGCGTTGGAGGCAAGAAATGACCGTCGCCGTTGACTTCAAGAATGTCGACATCGTCTTTGGCGCTGACCAGGCCGGCTCGCTGGCGCTGATCGACCAAGGCGCCACCCGCGCCGAGATCCTCGAAAAGACCGGCAACGTGCTTGGCTGTGCGGGCGCCAGCCTGACGATCCATGAGGGCGAGATTTCCGTTCTCATGGGCCTGTCCGGCTCCGGCAAATCGACCCTGCTCAGAGCCGTCAACCGGCTCAACGTGGTGTCGCGCGGCCAGGTTCTGGTCAAGGACGGCGACCGTACGGTCGATGTCGTCACGTGCGACGAGGCGACGCTCAGGCGCCTGCGGCAGAAGCAGGTGGCGATGGTGTTCCAGCAGTTCGGCCTTTTGCCGTGGCGCACGGTGGAGGAAAATGTCGGCTTCGGCCTCGAGCTCGCGGGCGTGCCGGAGGCCGAGCGCAAGGAGCGGGTCAGGAAGCAGCTTCAGCTCGTCCATCTCGACCAGTGGTCGAAGAAGTACGCGCATGAGCTTTCGGGCGGCATGCAGCAGCGCGTCGGCCTGGCCCGCGCCTTCGCCACCGAGGCGCCGATCCTGTTGATGGACGAGCCGTTCTCGGCGCTCGATCCGCTGATCCGCACCAAGCTGCAGGACGAATTGCTGCAGCTGCAGGCGGAACTGAAGAAGACCATAATCTTCGTCAGCCACGACCTCGAGGAGGCGCTGAAGATCGGCAGCCACATCACCATCATGGAAGGCGGGCGCATCGTGCAGACCGGCGCGCCGGAAGACATCGTGCTCAGGCCTGCCAACGACTATGTCCGCGATTTCATCGCCAACGTGAATCCGCTGTCGGTGCTGACGGCCTGGAACGTCATGCGCGACCGCCGCGACCTCGACCACGGCGAGGACGGCTGGGTATGGCTCGACCGGCGCAAAACGACGCGCTTCAAGATCGACGATCACGGGCTGGTGGCGGCCGCCGAACGCGACGGCAAGCCTGCGGTGTGGGTGTCCTGTGCCGATGTCGAGCGGCTGCCGGAGGAGACGGCGCAGGTCTTCTGGGCGACGCCTGGCACGTCGCTGAAGACGGTGATGCTGGCCATGCACCGCTCACAGACAGCGCCGGTGGCGCTGTTCGACGAGCAGTCGCGCTTCGTCGGCGCGATCGGGATCCGCGACGTTCTGAGCGCCGTGCTGCGGCGATAATCGCCCGCAAGTCGACGATGCCGCGGCCGAAGGTGCCGGCCGCGGATGCGCCGGTTGGCACCTTGGTACGACTGGCAGGGACGGGAACCGTGCCCTAGTATCATTCCTGCCGCGGCAAATCGCGCCGCGGGCGGCAGGCGCAAGGGGCATGCAGCAGGGATGATTTTCCGTCAGCTCTTCGATTCGGCATCGGGCACCTACTCCTATCTGCTGGCCAGCCGCCGGGGCGGCGAGGCGCTGATCATCGATCCGGTGCTGGAGAAGGTCGAGCGCTATCTGCAACTCGTCAACGAACTCGACCTCAAGCTGGTCAAGGCGGTGGACACGCATCTGCATGCCGACCACATCACCGGCCTCGGCGCGCTGCGCGACCGGACGCATTGCGTCACAGTGATGGGTGAGCAGACCAAGGCCGACGTGGTGTCGATGCGGCTTGCCGACGGCGACAAGCTTGCCATCGAGGGGCTAGCGCTCGACGTCATCTACACGCCCGGCCACACCGACGATTCCTACAGCTTCATCCTGCCGGACCGGGTGTTCACCGGTGACACGCTGCTCATCCGCGGCACCGGCCGCACCGACTTCCAGAACGGCGATCCGCGCCAGCAGTACGAATCGATCTTCGGCCGCCTGCTCAAGCTTCCCGACGAGACACTGATCTTCCCGGCGCATGACTACAAGGGCGAGACGGTCTCGACCATCGCAGAGGAGAAAGCCTTCAACCCGCGCCTGCAGGTGAAGTCGGTGGACGAGTATGTCGAGATCATGAACAACCTCAAGCTCGCCAACCCGAAGATGATGGACGTCGCCGTGCCGGCCAACATGAAGGTCGGGCTGCATCAGGACGAGATCGCCGGGCGCGGCTGGTCTGTCACGGCGGACGAGGCGCTGGCGATTGTCGGCAGGCCGGACGTGGCTTTGATCGATTTGCGCGAGAGCGCCGAGCGGGAGCGGCATGGCGTCATCCCGGGCGCCATCCATCTGCCCTATCCCAGGCTGCAGGAGAACATCGCCGCCGGCGGCATGCTCAATGAGCTCGCCCGATCGACCAGCAAGCAGCTTTTGTTCTACTGCGCCTTCGGCGAACGCTCGGCGATGGCGGTGCAAGCGGCGCAGGACGTCGGCATCGCCAACGCCCGTCATATCCAGGGCGGCATCGACGCGTGGAGAAAGGCGGGCGGGCCGCTGTTGCGGTAGGCCGTGGCGGCGCAGCGCGGGGCGGATTTCAAAAGATCAATTCAGGCCGATGCGCCTGGCGCCGTGCCGGAACATGGCTTCGGCGTCCCGGTCGAAACGGAAGGTGGCGATGAAGTCGTCGGCACGATAGTCCGGCAGGGTCTTGCGGATTGCGGCGGCGAAAGTGCGCGCCTCGTCCTGCCGGCCGGCCAGCGCCAGGCAATGCGCGGCGATCGCCAGGATGATGATGTGGGCGTTGGGGCGGGCGGCAGCCTTCAGCGCCCATTCCGACGCCTCGCCGAACTCTCCAAGGCGGGCATGGGCCATGGCGCGGGCGCCCATCATGCCGAACAGCAGCGGGTCGAAGGGGCTGAGATGGCGCGAATGATCGGACGAGCCGATCGCTGAGCGCGGATCACCCGATTGCGAATGCACGAAGGACAGCGCGTAGTGGCCGAGCGCGAAATTGGGGCTGAGATCAACGGCCCGTTCCAGCTCGAGCAGCGAGCCGTCGCGTTCGCCGCGCAGCCACAGCGCCCGGCCCATGGCCCAATGCGCCGCCGGATTGTGTTCGTCGACCAGAAGACTTTGTCCGGCGGTTTCGAAGGCAAGCGCAGCTTCCTGGTCGCGGTCGCCCCAGCGCTGGAAGGCGTTCTGCCAGTGGGTGAAGGAGAGGCCGGCATAGGCGCGGGCAAAGGTCGGGTCCTGCTTCAGCGCCATGTCGAAGAACTGGTGGGCCAGCTCGTTTTCGGTCCGGGTGAAGCGGTACATGTGCCAGAGGCCGCGATGGTAGGCCTCCCAGGCGTTGAGCGAATTGGGCGCCTTCAGCATCGCCCGGTTGCGCTCGACCGTGGTGACCTCCGCCGCGATGGAGGACACGATGCTGTTGCCGATATCGTCCAGCACGACAAAGATATCGTCCGGCCGGTGCTCGAACGTCTCGGCCCAGACGATGCGGGCCGTGCGCACCTCGACCAGCTCGACCGCGACGATGATCCTGCCCGACAGGTTGCGGACGGAGCCGGTTGCCACGTAGTCGACATTCAGCCGGCGCCCGGCATCCTCGGGTGAGATGTCCTTTTCGGCCAAAGCGAAAACCGAGCCGCGGGCGATGACGAAGAAATCCCTGAGCTTGGCGAGGCGGGTGATGATGTCATGGGTCAGGCCGTCGGCCAGCCCACCACGAAAATCCGCGGTGCCGGCGTGCTCGACGAACGGCATCACTGCGAGCGAGGCGCGGCGTGTCGCCGATGTCTCGGGCTCGGCCGGAGCGACCGGTGCCTGGGGCACCGCAAACGCCGGCACGGATCGCACGGGTGGCGTCGCGCTGGACTGACGGGATCTTATTTCCTGCCATGCCTCGCGCAGGGGGGCGAAATCCAGCTCCTCCGACTCGAAGAGCCGCGCAGCGGCAGCCAGATGCTCCTCGCACGCGCCGATCTGGCCACGCCGCGCGCTGTTTTCCAGCAGCGCAAGATGAGCGCGGCTGTCGAAAGGGGCGAGTTCCAGCCATTTGTCGATATAGGCGCCTGCCTCGTCGGATTCGGCCGGAAGCAGGCCGATCAGATGCTCCAGTATGGCAACATGGCATGACCTGAAACGACGGCGCTGCGCCGTCAGCCAGCTGTTGAAATGCGGGCTGCGGTCGAGTTCCAGCCCGTCGAGGAAATCGCCGGTGAAAAGGTGGGAAAGCGTCCTCAGCCGCTCGAGGCCGAGGCTCTCGATGCCTTCGGCGACCGCCGCGGCGGCTTCCACGGCATCGATGCCAAGTGCGGCAAGACGAAGCGCGACGGTGTCGCCTTCGGTCTCGATCCGGCGCCGGCCCGGCTCGTCGAGCGCGCCGCGCAGCTTGCTGAGGCACCAGCGTAGCTCGCCGCGCGGATCGTTCGGCACATCCCACAAAAGCTCGCACAGGCGGCTGCGTCCGACCGGGTGCGGCGCAAGCGCCAGATAGGCAAGCAATGCACGCAGCTTGCGCGACGCCGGCAGCGCCACTGGCATGTCGTCGCGCGAAATCGCCAGCTGTCCGAGCAGCCGCACGGAAAGGCCGGCGGCAGTGCTTTTCAGGCTCGCTCGGGCGGATTCCACGTGCGTTTCCACGCTCGCTCCCACGCTGACCAGTTGCTCCATGTTCTATCACCAAACCCGACAAGGCGCACCGGCAGCGGACATTCCGGCCGGATGCAGCCGTTGCCGAAATGAAGGCACGTCGAGCAACCTAACGCGGCAAGGTCTCGAAACCTCGCCGCCAAGCCCTCCGGTTTGTAACCGGATCGTGAGGACCAAGAGGAGACCAGACATGTTGCAGCAGTTGAAGATCAGAACCACGGCCGGGCGCGGCCGGTTGTTCGACAGCATTCTCGACACGGTCGGCGATACGCCGGTCATCCGCATCAACAATCTCGGCCCAGGCCATGCGACGATCTATGCGAAGGCCGAATTCTTCAATCCAGCCGCATCGGTCAAGGATCGCCTGGCGCTCAACATCATCGAGGAAGGCGAGCGCAGCGGCGCGCTGAAGCCGGGCCAGACCGTGGTCGAGGCGACCAGCGGCAACACCGGCATCGGGCTCGCCATGGTCTGTGCGCAAAAGGGCTACCCGCTGGTGGTGACGATGGCCGACAGCTTTTCCGTCGAACGCCGCAAGCTGATGCGCATGCTGGGCGCCAAGGTGGTGCTGACGCCGCGTGCCCAGAAGGGCTTTGGCATGTACAAGAAGGCGGCCGAGCTGGCCGAGGCCAATGGCTGGTTCCTCGCCCGCCAGTTCGAGACCGAAGCCAACGCCGCCATCCACGAGGCGACCACGGCGCGCGAGATCATAAACGATTTCGCGGGCGCGGCTCGACTACCTGGTGACCGGTTACGGCACCGGCGGCACGGTGGCCGGCGTCGGCCGGGTGCTGCGCCGGGAGCGGCCGGATGTCAGAATCGTGCTCGCCGAGCCCGCCAACGCCCAGCTTATTGGCAGCGGCAAGGCGCAGCAGCGCGGCGCCGGCGGGGCGCCGGATGCCAGCCATCCGGCCTTTGAGCCGCATCCGATCCAGGGCTGGACGCCGGACTTCATCCCCAATGTGCTGCAGGAAGCAATCGACAAGCGCTTCTATGACCAGGTGGTGCCGATCCCCGGTCCGGAAGGCATCAAATGGGCGAAGGCGCTGGCGCAGCAGGAGGGCATCTTCACCGGCATTTCCGGAGGCGCCACCTTTGCCGTGGCGCGCCAGATCGCCGGCACGGCTCCCGCCGGCTCGGTGATCCTGTGCATGCTGCCCGACACCGGCGAGCGCTATATGTCGACGCCGCTGTTCGATGGCATCGAGACCGAGATGGACGCCGAGGAGATGGCGCTGTCGCGTTCGACGCCTAGCTGCCAGTTCGACGCCTGACGACAGACCCGTGGCGCCGCCGCCCTCGATGGCGGCGCCACAAGATGTGAGAGAGGGGCAAATGGACAGTTTGGGGGAAGCGTCAACAAGCATGACCGCGGACGAAACGCTCGATCCGCCGGACTGGGCCGATGTGAAGGCCCTTTCGCACCGTATCATGGACGATGCCATGGGCTATCTGCGCGATGTCCGCGAGCGCCCGGTATGGCAGGAGATGCCGGCCGAGGTGCGGACCTTCTTCACGGCGCCCTTGCCGCGCACGCCATCGCCGCTTGCCGACGTCTACGGCGATGTCGCCCGCAACGTCATGGCCTATCCGATGGGTAACGTCCATCCGCGCTTCTGGGCATGGTACATGGGGTCCAGCAACTTCACCGGCGCGCTCGGCGATTTCCTGGCGGCAATCCAGGGCTCCAATCTCGGCGGCGGCAACCATGCCGCCGGACTGATGGACAGCCAGGTGGTCGACTGGTGCAAGGAGATGGTGGGCTTTCCGGCCTCGGCCAGCGGCACGCTCGTCAGCGGCGGCTCGATGGCCAACATCATCGGGCTCACCGTGGCGCGCAACATCAAGGCCGGTATCGACGTGCGCGAGCATGGCGTTGCCGCCATTCCGATGCCGCTGCGCTTCTACGCCTCGGACCAAGTCCATTCCTGCCATCGCAAGGCGATGGAAGCGCTCGGCCTCGGCAATCGCGCGCTGCGCCGCATCCCGACGGATGCCGGGCTGCGCATCGATCTCGCAGCGCTGCGGGCGGCGATATCCGAGGATCGCGCCGCCGGCTTCAAGCCGGCCTGCGTCATCGGCACGGCCGGCACGGTCAACACCGGCGCGATCGACGATCTGCAGGCGCTGGCGGCGCTGGCGGCTGAGGAAGACCTCTGGTTCCACGTCGACGGCTGCATCGGCGCGCTGATTGCCATTGCGCCCGGGAACGCCTCGCTCGTCGCCGGCATCGAGCAGGCGCATTCGATCGCGCTCGATCCGCACAAATGGCTGCATGCTCCGTTCGAGGCCGGCTGCGCGCTGGTTCGCGACGCCGAGGCGCACCGCGGCACCTTCGCCGTCACGCCGGAATATCTGGAATCGGCGCCGCGCGGCCTTGCCTCGGGGCAATGGCTGCATGATTACGGCCTGCAGACGTCGCGCGGCTTCCGCGCGCTCAAGGTGTGGATGGCGCTGAAGGAGCACGGCGTGGAGAAATTTGGCCGCCTGATCGACCAGAACATCGCTCAAGGTCGCTATCTCGCCGGCCTGATCGAGGCAGAACCGGCGCTCGAACTGACGGTGCCGGTCACCATCAACATCGTCTGCTTCCGCCATCGCGGCGGCGGCCTGTCCGGCGAGCGGCTGAAGGCGCTCAACACCGAGATCATGCTGCGGCTGCAGGAAGAGGGCATCGCGGTCCTCTCCGACACCACAGTGCATGGGCAGCACTGCCTTAGGGTGGCGATCACCAACCACCGGACGCGCCGCGAGGACCTCGAACTGCTGGTCGCGGAAACCTTGCGTATCGGCGCGGAACTTGCGGCGCGAATGCCGCCAGCGGGAGAGCAAACATGCCCTCGATAGACTATGTGGAAGCTGGCTCGGGGCCGCCGGTGCTGTTCGTTCCGGGGTCGTTCAGCACCCATGCGGCCTGGCGGCCGATGCAGAAATGGCTTGCGCCCGGCTATCGCATGATTGGCACCAGCCTCTGCGGCTACGGCGCGACCGCCGAGACCCGCGGGCGCGATGATTTCGGCATGCGGCACGAGCTTCGGATCATCGAGCATGCAGCACGCCGCGCTGGCGAACCCGTGCATCTGGTCGGACATTCCTTCGGCGGAACGGTCGCCCTTGCCGCTGCCCTGGCCAACTCAATCGATGTGGCGAGCCTGTCGCTTTTCGAGGCGAATCCCCTCGCACTCCTCGACCGACAGTCTCGGCGAAATCTCTACGACGCGGTTCTGGAGCTGAGCCGGGAATTCAGCGCCTCGGTCGATGCCGGCGAAGCCGATGCGGCGGCCATGATCATCGACTTCTGGGGCGGTCCAGGCACTTTTGCGACGATGCCCGAGGCCGTTCGCGACTATTGCCGCAAGACAGCGGCGACCAATGCGATCGACTGGCTGACGGACTTCGGCTTCGGCGCATCGGTCGAGGACTACCGCGCGCTCGACATTCCGGTTCTTCTCGTCAGAGGCGAGTTCGCCAATCCGGCGATGGTCGCGATGACCGATCTGCTGGAACAGGCCCTGCCGGATGCGCGTGGCGCGATCGTCGACGGCGCCGGCCACTTCCTCATTGCGACCCATGCGCAAAAATGCGCCGCGCTGCTGACGCGATTCCTGACGGTTGCGGACGCGGCGCTGCCGGAACCTACGATGGTGGCCTAGCGGCCGAATGCCTCGGCGCCGAAACAGGCCCAGGCCGCAAGAGGGAAGCTCGCCGGATGGAAGAGAGCACGGCCAGGATCTGTCATTCGGGCAGGCCTGCCAGCCGCAGCGCTTCGACATATCTGGCGAAATAGTCCGGCTTGATCAGCCCCACCCTGTGTTTGAGGTTGGAAAGCGTCAGTTCGGGATCGAGCCGCAGCGAGCCCGCGATATGCTTGCTCGCGGCATCCAACCTGCCCGCCATTGCATTGCTGGCGGCGGCGACGCGCAGGCCGGTGAGATAATATGGCTGCGCGCGGGAGGCCGCCTCGGCGATTGGCCAGGCGGCGTCGTAGCGGCCGGCCGTGAAATGGGCGAATGCGGTGAAGCACTGCATAAAGAAGGTCAGTGGATCGAGCGGGCTTAGCCGTCTTGCCCGCGACAGGTGCTCGATGGCGATGTCCGGATCGTCGTGGCAGGCCTTGAGGCAACCGCTGGCGCTCCAGGCGGCCGCGCAGTTCGGGTTCAGCACGAGCGCGCGGTCGGCCAGTGCCGAGCCGGCCTCGTAGTCACCGATGACATAGCCCAGCGCCAGGCCGCTGAAGGCCAGCGCCACCGCGTCATCCTGGCCGGCAATGGCGACGTTGCCGGCCAGCCGGGAGACCTCGGCGGTCTCCTTCTGCGGGTCAGTCATCCAG
>NZ_RZSG01000919.1:0-2179 GCF_003997725.1 Mesorhizobium sp. M4A.F.Ca.ET.050.02.1.1 | reverse complement strand
CCCCATTTCGAGGCCCGCGGCCTCGCACCAGCGCTTGAACAGGTGCCGGCCCTCGCCGTCCTCGTCGGTCACGGTCTGGCGATTGTTGCCGCCGGCAATGCCGGGGCCGATCTTCGCCATCTCCATGATGGAATCCCACAAACGGTCTGAATTGATTCGCAGATTCTCGCCGGGGGCCGCCATTCAAAGTCCTCTCATTTCACGATCCGATCGGGCGGCGGTTCCCGACGCCGCCCAACCGGACAAAGCAGTCTAGTCTATCGACCTCAGAACATCGCGCAGATGGTCGATCAATTCGTTGATCTGACCCTTTGTGATGATCAGCGGCGGCGACAGCGCGATGATGTCGCCGGTGGTGCGGATCAGCGCGCCGTGCTCGAACGCCTTGACGAAGGCGGAGAAGGCCCGCTTCGTCGGCTGCCCGGCAATCGGCGCCAGTTCGATCGCGCCGATCAGGCCGATGTTCCTGATATCGATGACGTTCGGCTCGCCCTTCAGCGAATGCAGCGCATCTTCCCAGTAGGGCGCCAGCTCCTCGCCCCGGGTCAGCAGGCCTTCGTCCTTGTAGGTGTCGAGCGTGCCGAGCGCCGCGGCACAGGCGATCGGATTGCCCGAATAGGTATAGCCGTGGAAGAACTCGATCATGTGATCGGGTCCGGTCATGAAGGCGTCGTGGATCTCCTTCGTCACGAACACCGCGCCCATCGGGATAACGCCGTTGGAGACGCCCTTGGCGGTGGTCATGATGTCCGGCGTGACGCCGAAATAGTCGGCGGCGAACGGTGTGCCGAGGCGTCCGAAGCCGGTGATGACCTCATCGAAGATCAACAGGATGCCGTGCTTGGTGCAGATCTCGCGCAGCTTCTGCAGATAGCCCTTCGGCGGCAGGATGACGCCGGTCGAGCCGGCCACCGGCTCGACGATAACGGCCGCGATGGTCGAGGCGTCATGTAGCGCGACGATGCGCTCGAGTTCGTTGGCGAGTTCCGCGCCATGCTCCGGCACGCCCTTGGAGAAGGCGTTCTTTTCCGGCAGATGCGTATGCGGCATATGGTCGACGCCGCCGAGCAGCGTGCCGAACATCTTGCGGTTGTTGACGATGCCGCCGACCGAGATGCCGCCGAAATTGACGCCGTGATAGCCGCGCTCGCGGCCGATCAGCCGGGTGCGCGAGCCCTCGCCCCTGGCGCGGTGATAGGCGATCGCCATCTTCAGCGCGGTATCGACCGATTCCGAGCCGGAATTGGTGAAGAAGACATGGTCCATGCCCTTCGGCGCGATGTCGACCAGGCGGTTCGCCAGTTCGAAGACGATCGGGTGGCCCATCTGGAAGGCCGGCGCATAGTCGAGCTCGGCCGCCTGGTGCTGGATCGCCTCGGTGATCTTCGGCCGGCAGTGGCCGGCATTGACGCACCAGAGACCGGCGGTGCCGTCGAGCACCTTGCGGCCGTCGCTGGTGGTGTAATGCATGTCCTTGGCGGACACGAACATGCGCGGCGCCTGCTTGAATTGCCGGTTCGCCGTGAACGGCATCCAGAATGCGCTGAGATCGTTCGGCGTGACTTTCAGCCGGTTGGACATGACCAAGACTTCCCCTTGTAACCTGTTTCGGTGCGGCTAACGCTTGGTCTTCCCAGCACTTGGTCTCAGCTGCGTTTTCGTGCTACGCAAATTTTGACCGATTGGACAAACGTTAGCACCGCCATGTCGGCGGTCAAGGGATTACTAACGGAAATGCGGCATCGGAAGCGCGCTCCACAGGCCAAGGAAAAACTGGTCCAGAGAATTGGTCCAGATGACGCTCGCGGCGAAGGTTTACGGGGGTGACGGCCGCCATGGAAGGTTCCGCTCCCCGCCGCACCCGCATCCAGCAGGAAAAGCGCGAGCTGATCCTGGAAGCCGCGCTCGAGGTCTTCTCCACCAACGGTTTTCGCGGCTCTACCATCGACCAGATCGCCGAAGCGGCCGGCATGTCGAAGCCGAACCTGCTCTACTACTTCCGCCGCAAGGAAGACATTCACGAAACGCTGATGGAGCGGCTGCTCGAGACGTGGCTGTCGCCGCTCAGGGAACTCGACGACATCGGCGACCCTCTCACCGAGCTGCGCAGCTACATCAGGCGCAAGCTCGAAATGGCGCGCGATTTCCCGCGCGAGAGCCGGCTGTTCGCCAATGAGAT
>NZ_RZSG01000918.1:0-2192 GCF_003997725.1 Mesorhizobium sp. M4A.F.Ca.ET.050.02.1.1 | reverse complement strand
CAGATGATCGTGCCGACGGATGGGTTGGTGGAGGTGCGGCCGTCGTTCTTCCGCGACAACTCGCCGCCGATGAATTTCCTCAAGTTCGGCGGCGGACTGGCCAGGGGCGCGAAGGAGATTCTCGTGCAGGGCGCCAAGGTCGCCGTGCCGGAGGTGCGCGAGGACATCGCACCGGCCGACATGGCGCTGGGCATCCGTCCCGAGCACATCCGCTTCGACGACGCCTCGAAATTGCGCGGCGCCATCTACGGCACCGAATATCTCGGCACCACGCAAATCGTGGCGGTGGAGACGGCGGACGGCATCATCAAGGCGCGGGTGCCGGCCGAGATCCGGCTCAATCCGGGCGAGCCGGTCGGCCTGTCGCTCAGCAGCGCTCGGCTGTCGCTGTTCGAGAAGGGCACCGGCCGCGCGGTGAAGACCGCCATGTATGACAAGGCAGCGGAGGCGCGCCATGGCTGACGTGCACATCAAGGGCGTGAGCAAGAGTTTTGGCGAGACCGTCGCCGTCGACAATCTCGACCTGCAGATCAAGGACGGCGAGTTCGTCGTGCTGCTCGGCCCGACCGGCGCCGGCAAGACGACGACGCTCAGGCTGATCGCCGGGCTGGAGCGGCCGGATAGCGGCACGATCCACATCGCCGGCCGCGACGCCACGGTGCTGTCGCCGGCCGAGCGCGACACGGCCTTCGTCTTCCAGCAATATTCGCTCTATCCGCACCTCTCAGTCTTCGACAACCTCGCCTTCCCGCTGCGCTCGCCGGCCCGCAAGCTCAGCGAGGACGCGGTGCGACGCCGCGTCGAGGAGGTGGCCAGGCTGGTGCGTATCCACCACAAGCTCGACAGCCGCTCGACCAAGCTCTCCGGCGGCGAGATGCAGCGCGTCGCCATCGGCCGGGCGCTGGTGCGCAAGCCGTCCATCTATTTGATGGACGAGCCGCTGTCTTCGCTCGATGCCAAGCTGCGCGCGGATCTCAGGCTCGAGCTGAAGCGCATCCA
Organism: Mesorhizobium sp. M4A.F.Ca.ET.050.02.1.1; assembly: GCF_003997725.1. Classification (NCBI taxonomy): domain Bacteria; kingdom Pseudomonadati; phylum Pseudomonadota; class Alphaproteobacteria; order Hyphomicrobiales; family Phyllobacteriaceae; genus Mesorhizobium; species Mesorhizobium sp. M4A.F.Ca.ET.050.02.1.1. The sequence continues at coordinate 1,193 of NZ_RZSG01000918.1, read as the reverse complement.
GTCCGAACTCGGCGCCACCATGCTCTATGTCACGCACGACCAGATCGAGGCAATGACCATGGCCGACCGCATCGGCATCCTGGCCGAAGGCGTGCTGGTGCAGATCGGCACGCCGCGCGCCATCTATTCCGAGCCGGCAAACCTTCATGTCGCGGCCCGCCTGGGGCAGCCGGCGATCAACCTTCTGCCTGCAGGGCTGCTGCCGGATGGCGGCGCGCCAACCGGTACCAGGACGATCGGCGCGCGCACCGAACACCTGTCGATCGAGAAGGCCGCGAACGGCCATGCCGACGGCGTCGTCGACTGGGTCGAGCATCTCGGCGACCAGAACCATCTGCATGTGACGGTGGGGACAAGGAAGCTGGTGACACTGACCGACCCCGACACGGCGCTCGAAAAGGGGGACAGGGTGACGATCCGCTACCGCTCGCCGCTTTATTTCGGCTCGGACGGGCAAAGACTGATGTAGGCGGACCGCGCACCCATCACACACCGATTGACGACCGCAGATACGGACTGGACGAATCCATGAAGCACTTTTTCAACCGCAAGGACTCGATCGTCACCGAAGCGCTGGACGGCTTTCTTGCGACCGCCGGCTCGGGCACGCTGGCGCGGCTCGACGGCTATCCCGAGATCAAGGTCGTGCTGCGCGCCGACTGGGACAAGACGAAGGTTGCCGTCGTTTCCGGCGGCGGCGCCGGACATGAACCCTCGCACGCCGGCTTCGTCGGCGCCGGCATGCTGACGGCGGCTGTCTCCGGCGAGATCTTCGCCTCGCCCAGCGTCGAGGCAGTGCTGGCGGCGATCCGCGCCACGACCGGGCCGGCCGGCTGCCTGCTGATCGTCAAGAACTATACCGGCGATCGCCTCAATTTCGGCCTCGCCGCCGAGAAGGCGCGCGTCGAAGGCTTTGCGGTCGAGATGGTGATCGTCGGCGACGACATCGCGCTGCCCGACATCGCGCAGCCGCGCGGCGTCGCCGGCACGCTGTTCGTCCACAAGATCGCGGGGCATCTTGCCGAAACCGGCCGTGACCTGGTGTCAGTAGCAGCGGCAGCGCGGGCGGCGGCAAAGGACATTTTTTCGCTCGGCATCTCGCTCTCTTCCTGCTCGATCCCCGGTCAGGCGCATGAGGATCGCTTCGGCGCCGACGATGGCGAGCTCGGGCTCGGCATCCATGGCGAGCCGGG
>NZ_RZSG01000917.1:0-2194 GCF_003997725.1 Mesorhizobium sp. M4A.F.Ca.ET.050.02.1.1 | reverse complement strand
AGGAAGCACCGTTCGCCCAATGCCGGCTGGCCGGAGGCGGCGATGGCCGGCGCGCTGGGTCTCGCCCTGGCCGGCCCGCGCAGCTATAGCGGCGTCGTCGTCGAGGATGCCTACATGGGCGAAGGCGGCCGGCGCGAGGCGGAAAGCCTCGACATCAGGCAGGCGCTGAAGCTCTACCAGGTGGCCGACCGGCTGCTGATCGCGCTGTTCGGCATCCTGTCGGCGCTGTTGATCTATCTGACGATGTGATCAGAACTCGATGCCTTGCTGGGCTTTCACGCCGGCCGAGAAATGATGCTTGGTCAGCCCCATTTCGGTGACGAGATCGGCCGCCTCGACCAGCAGCGGCTTGGCGTTTCGGCCGGTGACGATGATATGCAGGTCAGCACGGCGCGCCTTCAGCGCGGCAACGACCTTTTCCAGATCGAGATAGTCGTAGCGCAGCGCGATGTTGAGCTCGTCGAGCACGACAAGGCTGATCGACGGATCCGCCATCAGCTCCAGTGCTTTTGCCCAGGCAGCCTCGGCGGCGGCGATGTCGCGCTTCAGGTCCTGCGTCTCCCAGGTGAAGCCCTCGCCCATCGCATGCCACACGACGCGGTCGCCGAAGGCGGCAAAGGCGTCCTTCTCGCCGGTCTGCCATTTGCCCTTGATGAACTGGACGACGCCGACACGCTTGCCGTAGCCGAGCATCCTGAGCGCCAGCCCGAAGGCGGCCGTAGTCTTGCCCTTGCCCGGTCCGGTGTTGACGATCAGCAGTCCCTTCTCGATCGTCTTTGCCGCCACCTCGGCGTCCTGAACAGCCTTGCGCTTGGCCATCTTGGCGCGATGGCGCTCGGCATCCTTGTCATCAGTCTCGGTCATCTCACTTCACTTTCAGCGGCAGACCGGCCACCATCAGCAGCACCGTATCGGCGACGGCGGCGACCTGCTGGTTGAGCCGGCCGGCGGCATCGCGAAACCGCCTCGCCAGCGCATTGTCGGGCACGATGCCCAGGCCAACCTCGTTGGACACCACGAACCACGGCCCGCGCGGCCGCGATAGAACATCCACAAGCCGCCGGCATTCCGCATCGAGGTCGCGCTCGGCCAGCATATGATTGGTCAGCCACAGAGTCAGGCAGTCGATCAAGACGGGTTCGTGGTCAGGCAGCGCCTCGATCGCGGCGGCAAGATCGAGCGGCGCGTCGACCGTCGCCCAGCCCTCGCCGCGACGCGCCCGATGCAGCGCGATGCGCTCGCGCATCTCATCGTCATAGGCTTCCGCGGCGGCGATGTAAGCCCATGGCGAGGGACTCGCCGTCACCAGGGTTTCGGCATGCGCGCTCTTGCCGGAGCGCGCACCGCCGATGATGAAGGTCAGTCCCCTGCGATCAGGCAAAGCTGTCGCGCAGGCTGGTGGCCGTGCCGGTGAAGCGGCCGCGCACCACGCCGACGGCGGCACCCAGCACCAGCCAGAACACCAGATCGGTGAGTGTCACGGCGACCACGAACTGGTGATGCAGGCCTTCGGGAATCGGCGTCTTGAAGCTTTCCGGCTGCGGCGCGCCGACGATGTGCGGCGCGACGATCAGGGCTACGGCCAGGATCGCCAGCGGCAGCGATTTGCGGAAGGCGATCAGGCCGAGTCCGGCGGCGGTCGCGACCGCTGTCGCCGTCCACCAGATCTGGCGCGGCAGGAGTTCGGCCGCCGGCATCGCCGGCAGTTCCGGCGGCAGGCCGAGGCCGGGGGCCAGGGTGAACACGGCAAAGCCGGCGAGCCCCCAGAACACGCCCTGGCGCCAGCTGCCGATGCCGCCGGCGAATTCCGAAACCGCGACCAGGATCAGCGCGAAGCCGATGCCGGTGACGATGTTGGCGACGACGTTGAAGGCGAAACGCTCGAAGCCGTCGGCCGGTGCCCAGCCCTCGTCTTCCGCTGGCGCGGCCGCTTCGGCCGGAGCCGGCGCCACGGAACTCATGGCATTTCCGGCCGGAGCGGCGGAGCTCATGGCGTTGCCGGTCTCGGCAGGCGCCGCGGCATGATCATGATGATGGCCGCCGCCGGCCTGTTCGTAGACTTCGGCCTTGAGGATCAGCGGCACGGTTGCATAGGCCTGCAGGCAAGCGAGAACAACGCCGGCCACGAGCCCTGCGATCGCCGCGATGAACACGACGTTGCGAAACAGGTTCATGATGTCAGGCCCTTGTCAGT
>NZ_RZSG01000916.1:0-2209 GCF_003997725.1 Mesorhizobium sp. M4A.F.Ca.ET.050.02.1.1 | reverse complement strand
GCCCTACCCCCCTTGCCGGGAGGTCGGACCGAAGGTCCGGGTGGGTGGGGGACATGAAAAGAGCCGCTCGATGCGGCTCTTTTCCTGACTCGGGAACGCTAGATCCCTGACTTACCGCTTCAAATTCACCACGATGACGCCGCCGAGCGCTAGCGCGCCGCCGAGGATGCCGAGCATCGTCGGCACTTCGCCCAGCCAGAAAAAGCCGATCAGGGCGGACATCGGCGAGACCAGATAGAGGAAGTTCGAGGCACGCGCAGCCGGCAGGCGCGACAGCGCGGTCGCCCAGGCGGCGTAGGCGATCAGGCTGGGCACGATGCCAAGGTAGATGACGGCGCCGAGACCGGCTGTGTCGGCAACCGCCGCCTGCGAGATCGCTTCCGGCAGGAAGGGCGCCAGGCAGAGCGCGCCGAGCACCATGTTGGAGGCGGCGATGGTCAGCGGATGATGGCGGGCAAAGAGCGGCTTCTGGACGATGGTGTTGACGGCCGAGCAGAGCGCGGAACCCAGCACCAGCAGCGCGCCGGTGTTGAAGTGCAGCCCCTGCCCGTCGGCCATGGCGATGATGCCGATGCCGGCAAACGAGATCAGCGTGCCGAGCCAGGCCAGGCCAGAAAAGCGCTCGCCGAGCAGCGCCATGGCCATGATGGCGGTGAAGATCGGGCTGACGTTGATGATGAAGCCGGCGGCGCCCGCCGACACGGTCAGCTCGCCGAAATTGAGCATCGCCGTGTAAAGCGCGACGAAGATGGCGCCGCCGAAGCCGAAGCGCCACAACTCGTCGACCTTGGGCAGCGCCGGGCGCTTGACGGCCAGGAAGATCGCCGCCGGCACAGCGGCGATGGCAAAACGCAGCGCGCCGAGCTCCAGCGGCTGGAAGGCCTCGAGGCCTGCACGGATCGCCGGGAAGGCGGAGGCCCAGCCGACCACTGTGAGCGCGACCGCGATGGCCGCCGTGGTGTCCATTCGCTGTGTCTGATTCAACGTACCGGCATAGGCGGTCATCGCTATATCCTCGTTGCTTGGCTCCATGAGGCTAGAAGACCGCATCAACCGTCGATTGACAAACGACCAATTCGAGGGTCACCTGTGAGCATGGATCACAGCTCGAACCAGTTACTCCCGTTGGAGACCTTGCGCGCTTTCGATGCTGCGGCGCGAACGGGGAGCTTTTCGGCGGCGGCCGAGAGGCTGAACCTCACCCATGGCGCCATCAGCCGGCAGATCGCCAAGCTGGAGGACTGGCTGGGGCTGAAAGTGTTCGAGCGCAACGCGCGCGGCGTGACGCTGACCAATGAGGGCAACCGCCTGCATCTGAGAACCACCGAGGCCTTCGCGCTGATCTCGGTCAATTCCGACCGCTGGGTGGAGCCGCGCGGCACCGCGGTGGTGCGGCTGGCCTCGATCCCCTCGGTCAGCGGCCTGTGGCTGATGCCGCGCATGGCGGCGCTCGAGAATAGCCCGACCCGGCTGCGCATCGTGCTCGATGTCGACAACCGCCAGGCGGACCTCGCCGACGAAGGCATCGACCTTTCGGTGCGTTGCGGGCGCGGTCGCATTCCCGGCCGGGTCTCGGTGCAGCTGTTCGAGGAGTACATCTTCCCGATCGCCTCGCCGGAACTGGCGGGGGAAATAGGGCACGGCAACCCTGCCCGGCTGCTCAAGTTCCCGCTGATCAACGATTCCGACGCATCCGCCTGGCGCGCCTGGCTCGCGGCGCAGGATATCGACTACCGCCCTCGTCCGCAGGATCGACGCTTCGAAGATTACAATCTGGTGCTCGACGCTGCGGCGCACGGGTTGGGCATCGCGCTGGCGCGGCCGCCACTGACGCAGGCGCAACTCAAGACGGGCCGGATCGTCGCCGTCGATGACCGCACCGCGCTCAATCCGGTGTCCTACTGGCTCGACCGGCCCGTCGGCCGCCCGCGCGCCGCCGCGGCAGACCTTGCGCGGCGCATTGCGGCACAGGCAGGCCTTGCGACTGAAAAACTCGAAGCCTTCCTGCAGGACGACGCGTAGAGCCGGTCAGACCCGGTCAGCGAAGCAGCAACAGCGCGATGGTGGTGATCGTCGCCGAGAGCAGCGCCGTTAAGATCGACATCATCCACAGCGGCGGTTGGGTGGGTTCCGACGATCGAGCGTTGCCAGGTCGGACGGCCGCGCCACGTGGCCCGGGCGCGTTGGAATTGGCCGCAACAAGCACAGA
>NZ_RZSG01000915.1:0-2209 GCF_003997725.1 Mesorhizobium sp. M4A.F.Ca.ET.050.02.1.1 | reverse complement strand
GCATCATTCGGCGCGCTGGTGCCAGGATCCGGCCAACCGTGCCGAACTTGCCGCACTGATGGCCGAGCCACGCTTCCTCGGCCGTCCGCCGGCGCTCCAGATGCCGGCGCTGACCGGGCACCTCCAGCTTGGTGGCGGCGCCGAGCGGGCGATCGCGGATTTCTTCGTGCCCTTCGACAAGGCGGCGAATTTTCCGTGGAAGAGCCATGCGCTGTGGTTCTACACGCAGATGGTGCGCTGGGGGCAGTTGGCGCACACGCCGGAAAACCTCGCCATCGCCTGGAACTGCTACCGGCCCGACCTCTATCGCTCGGCGCTGAAGCCGCTCGGCGTGGCGTTGCCCGGCGCCAATGCCAAGGTCGAAGGCGCGCTGAAGGCCGCGACCCCTGTCGGTTCGGCAGGCGCAAGCCTGGTGCTGGGCCCGGACGGGTTCTTCGACGGCCAGATCTTCGATCCCGACGAGATCGAAGCCTACATTGCCGGCCAGAAACACGCTGGTTCCTTGGCGCAGTAGATCCGACGTGCCGGGGTAGCGGATCGCCAATGCGCGCAAGTTGATAAGTCAAAGGCAATTTTGGTGTGCTATATACGCTGCGTTCTCGGGCGGATACGAGATCGATGGATCAGGAAAGACTTCTGGCCGCAGTCCTTTTGGCCGATGTCGTGGGCAGCACGCCTCTCTATGAGCGCATCGGCGACGATGCCGCTCTGCAGCAGGTTTCGGATTGCCTGGACGCAATGGGAGCGATCGTCGCCCAGCACGGCGGCGATTTCATTTACTCGAAGGGCGATGACGTACTCAGCCTGTTCGAGAGCCCGGAGACCGCGCTGAGGGCCGCCTGCCAAATCAGCCACCAATTGACGAAAGGCCCGTTGTGCGCCCGTATCGGATTACATTTCGGGGCGGTCATTCGCGCGCGGGGCGCGGTATTCGGCGACGTTATCAACGTCACCGCCAGGTTGTCCAGCACGGCCAACCCCGGGGAGGTGCTGATCAGCCAGAGCTTCTTCGAAGGCCTTACCGCGGGGAGCCGCAGTGGCCTGCGGCTCCTCGACAAGATGGCTTTCAAGGGGAAGCAAGAACTCTTCGATGTCTATACTCTGAGGAGCGACGACGGGACCCTCAGTAATACGCACATCGCCAGCCGGGGCACCATTGTCGATAGGCGCTCCGTCCCGCCGCCGCAGATCAAGCTAGTCATCGGCTATGGAGATCAGTTGCGATCCTGCCGAAACAACGAATTCGTGACGTTCGGCCGATCTCCGGAATGCAATATCGTCGTCGATCTGCCCTGGGTCTCAAGGCACCACGCCACCTTCACCATTTCAAATGGCAAGGCCCGGCTTATCGAGCGAAGCTCGTCGGGCACATTTGTGTCGATGGGACCCGACCATGAAGTATTCGTGCGCCGCGAAGATATTCTCCTCTTCGGCTCCGGCGTCATCTCGCCTGGACGAAGATCGACCCTCGGCGACGTCCAGGTTCTTCACTACGAAATTGTCTCAGGCTGACCCGGCCTATATTGCCGGCCCGCAATCGGCTGGCTCCCTTGCGCAGACGTTCTGACATGTCGATAGGGCGGCGTGCCGGATCGGACGCCTTTGAGATCAGCCGAAGCGCCATGCCGTCGTCATCCTGGAGCGAAGCGACGCGGCGCAGATCCCAGGATCCGCGCCGTGACGTCCCAATCTGTCAAAATCACCGTGTCGAGAACTGGTTTTGCGGACCTGATTATTTTTGCGCCACTCTTGTGCATTGCACAATAATTGTGCGTGCGCTTGTGCTAATGAACAATCTTTGGCCTGTGCGTCCTGCGGGTCGGCGTGCCGATCCTTGTTCTATGCAGTTGATTTAATTGGTGTTCGTCATCTCATCTGAAACTGGCACGGTTTCTGCATTGCAATAACCAGGCTCCTCGCGGAGTCACGGAACAGGCGTCCAATGGCGGGCGCCACAGGCAAAGCTGCCGCTCAGGTCGACACGCGATCCCGGATGTACGGACGCGAGCGACCTGGCCGGCAGCTTTTTGTTTTGACCGAACACGCAATCGACGGCGCCGGTCCCAAGCGGCGTCCAACCGGAGATGACGATGACGAAACGGATCGGAACTGGAACCACCCTTAAGGGCATGACGCGTCGCGACTTTCTTGCGCGTAGCGCGCTGACGGCGGGGCTGCTGGTGGCGGCGCGCAAGCTCCTGCCTTCGGG
>NZ_RZSG01000914.1:0-2209 GCF_003997725.1 Mesorhizobium sp. M4A.F.Ca.ET.050.02.1.1 | reverse complement strand
GCGTAGCGGCACTGCTTGAGCGCGGTGATCAGCGCAGGAAGCCGCCATTTGCCGGCCCGCATCACCTGAATGTCAATGCACCTCAGGCCAGGCTGCCCTGCAGCACCTTCAGCTTCGCCTTCTTCGGACTGCGCGCCGTCAGCCATTCGCGCGCCTTGTCTTGCGGCATCGGGAAGGCGATGGAATAGCCCTGCACCTGGTCGCAGCCGATCGCCATCAGCGAATCGAGCTCGGCTTCGGTCTCTGCACCTTCCGCCACGATCGAAATGCCCAGTCCTCGTGCAAGCTCGGTGATGGCGCGCACGATCTTGGAGTTGTCGCCGTTCTCGTTGATGTTCTGGACGAAGCGGCGGTCGATCTTCAGTCGGTCGATCTCGTTCGGGTTGACGTGGCTGAGCGAGGCATAGCCGGTGCCGAAATCGTCGAGCTCTAGATGGACGCCGGCCGCGCGGATCTGCCTGAGCTTGGCAGCGATGCCGGTCTTTTCATCGTCGAGGATGACCGACTCGACGATCTCCAGCGACAGTTTCTGCGGCGCCAGCCCAGCCTTTTCCAGCGTGCCGAACAGGAACCTGTCGAAGTCTGGCTCGCGCAGTTCGGTGCCGGAGACATTGACGGCGAGCCGCCCGAAATCGATGCCGGCCCGGTCCCACTCCGCCGCCTCGTTGATCGCCTTGGTGATGACGATGCGGCCGATGTCCGGCATGAAGCCACATTTCTCGGCGACCGGAATGAACTCGCCCGGCGAGATCATGCCGCGTTCGGCGTGCTTCCAACGCACCAGCGCCTCGATGCCGCTGATCTTGCCGCTGGTGAGCGACACCTGTGGCTGGAAATAGACTTCGAACGTTTTGTCGGCGATGGCCGAGCGGATGTCTTGCTCGAGCTGCTTGCGGTAGTCGAGCTCGCGCCGCAGTTCCTCGGAGAAGAACGAGAAATTGCCGCCACCGAGCTTCTTGGCCGAGTAGAGCGCAAGATCGGCATGGACCAAAAGGTCCGCCGCATTGTCGGCGTCGACCGGGTAGACCGCGATGCCGGCACTGGCTCCCGGCAGAATGGTCGTGCCCTGGAAAGTGATCGGCTCGTTGATCTGCTCGAGGATGCGCCGGGCCAGCATGTTGATGTCCTCGGTGCCGCCGGCGCCGTTGAGGATCATCACGAATTCGTCGCCGCCGAGTCGGGCGCACAGGTCCGAGGCCCGGCAGGAGTCGCGCATGCGCTGAGCGGTGACGACCAGCACATAGTCGCCGGCAGCGTGGCCCAGCGTGTCGTTGATCTGCTTGAAACGGTCGAGGTCGAGCTGGATCACCGCCAGCCGCTCGCGCCGGCGATGCGCGCCCTTGATCAGCGTGTCGAAATGATCGGTGAGGAAGGTTCGGTTGTGGAGGCCCGTCAACCCGTCATGCACGGCGATGAAGGCCATCGAGTTGCGCGCGTCGACCAGCTCATGCGTCTTGCGCAGGATAGCCTTCGACATCGGCCGGAAGATGAACAGCGCCACCAGCACTATGACGCCGATGGTGGCGAAGAACAGGGTGCGGTGGAGATCGAGCAGCTGTCCCGAGCGCTCGTCGGCAAACGCGCTGATGCGCTGGCCGAGTGCGGCATAGCCCGACAGCGTGGCATTGGCCACGGAGGCGTCGAGATCGACGCGGTCGGCGCCGCCCTTGTAGCCGTCGAGGCCGGTCGTCAGCTTGGTCTCGAACGAGGAGATGAGGCGTTTGCCATTGGCGATCAGCCCGACGGAGAAGTAATCGAGATGGAACGGCTTGGCGAACAGCACGTTCTCGATCGACTTCGGATTGAAGCGCGCCGGCGACATCGGATCGGCTCCCGTCTTGTCCAGGAGCAAATCGTAATTCGTTTCGAATTCCGCGGTCGCCTGCTTGAGCGCGGCAACGAGGGCCGGCTGCTTGTCGCGCGAGGCCGCACCCGTCGCGCCGGCCAGGAAGACGATCCGCTGCGACAGCGCCTTCTGCGTGCTGACGATGTTGAGCAGCGTGTCATTGTTCTGCTGCGCCGCCATCATCTGCTGCAAGAGCACGAACGATCCCATCACCATGGCGGCGATGATCAACAGGGCCAGCCAGTAGCCGCTCTTGATCAGCAGTGTCAGCTTGCGCGAAACGCTTTGCACCGGCTGCTGCGACATGTGTGGGTGACCCCTCCCGCCGACGGATTCCCGCCCTCGTTTTCGTTATGCGAAGAC
>NZ_RZSG01000913.1:0-2210 GCF_003997725.1 Mesorhizobium sp. M4A.F.Ca.ET.050.02.1.1 | reverse complement strand
GTACGATCGTGGTTGAACGACGCCGCCTCATGGGTAATGTCGGGTTTGAAGGAGCGGCGCGGTGCGCATCTTTTTCGGTAGTGGGGATGGGGCAGGGAACGCTGTCCTTCAGCAAAGAATACCCAGACCCGTTTTTTAACTTTTGACTGGAGGTCAGAAAATGAACATCAAGAGCCTTCTTCTCGGCTCAGCTGCGGCCCTGATCGCAGTTTCCGGTGCGCGCGCCGCCGACGCCGTTGTCGTCGCCGAGCCGGAACCGGCTGAATACGTCAAGATCTGCGACGTGTACGGCTCGGGCTACTTCTACATCCCCGGCACCGAAACCTGCCTGCGCATCGGCGGCTTTGTCCGTTACGACATCGGCGTCGGCGACGTCGGCGCGTTCGACGGCGCGACGTCCGCCGATGTTGAGGACGGCGGCAGCAACGACACCTTCTACAAGAATGCCCGCTTCACGCTGAAGACCTGGACCGGTCAGGAGACCGAGCTCGGCACCTTGAAGACCTTCACCGAAACCCGTTGGAACTTCGGCAACCGCAACGCCGATCTGGGCGCGGACGGCGACGTCAATCCGGCCTTCAACAAGGGCACTTCGCTGAACTTCGCCTGGATCCAGCTCGGCGGCCTGCGCGTCGGTAAGGACGAATCGGCGTTCAACACGTTCATCGGCTACGCCGGCAACGTCATCCAGGATACGCTGGTTCCCTACGGCGATTTCGACACCAACGTCGTCCAGTACTACTTCGACGCCGGCAACGGCTTCTCGGCCGTGGTCTCGCTCGAAGAAGGCTCGGGCGGCGGCACGGATGGCTCCTACGGCGTGGGCACGATCGACAGCTACGTTCCGCATGTCGTCGGCGGCGTGAAGTGGACGCAGGGCTGGGGCGCCATCACCGGCGTCGTTGCCTACGACAGCAACTATGAGGAAGTCGCCGGCAAGGTCCGTTTGGACGTCAACGCCACCGACGCGATCTCGCTGTTCATCATGGCCGGCTACGGCACCGATGACAACCTGTCGGACCCGACCTATGCCTTCGCAGCCGGCGGTCGCGGCTTCTACAAGCAGTGGGACGGCAACTGGGCAGTCTGGGGCGGTGGCACCTACAAGTTCAACGAGAAGACCTCGTTCAACACCCAGATCTCGTATGACGAAGGTGAGAACCTCGGCATCGCCGCGAACATCGCCTACGACATCGTGCCCGGCTTCACCGTCACGGCCGAAGTCGACTACATCAATGCAGGCACAATCGGCGATGCCGATGGCCTGAACCACAACTGGACCGGTATTACTGATGGCGACGACGCCATCGGCGGTCTCCTCCGCTTCCAGCGCTCGTTCTAACAGGCCCTGCCTGACTGAAATCGAAACCCGGCGGGCAACCGCCGGGTTTTCTCGTTTCGGGAACGGCTCGCCGGTTCGATTTCCGGAGCTAATGCATGTCGCCCAAAAGTGGCCCCGGTTTTGGGAAAACGACATGCAAAAAAACAAAGAGCTAAAGCGCGTCGCATGAGGCCGTTCAGGCGCGACGCGCTTTAGAGTATCCGTCTTGGTCAAGGCATGTCGCAGGACCCTCTTCGGTCGTCCCCGACAAGAGCGTTTGAGAGCACGACGAGCTTTGGCGTGATTGCGGCGATTGCGAGGTTGGCGGGTTTGCCGGCCCCATTTCGCAATGGGCCTTTGCCATGCGCCAGCGCCCTTCCCTCACGCCGATCGACTGAACGGGCGGGCCGGTTGACCCGTCGGCCGCGACCGCATAATTTTAGATGACGCTAATACACAATACCACGCGACGGACGCCATCTTGATCGATTCACTGCAGGGCGAATCCTGCTAATAATGCTGCTATCATTGCTACGAAATTTGATAAGAGGGGAACGGCAATGCGTTTTGACCGGAATCTGCTGCTTGTCGGGCTGGTCCTGCTTGGCTCTGCACGGGCCTTCGCTGCTGACCTGCCGAGCCCGAACGCTCAGACGGTTGAGGAAGCCGCACCGGCGGGCCAGCCATACTGGTCCTTCACCGCGGGCACATATCTGTGGGCGGCCGGCATGAGCGGCGACGTGGGTCAGTTCGACCTGCCTCCGGTTTCGGTGGAAAGCTCGTTCTCCGACATTCTGAAGCATCCGGACTTCGGCGCGATGCTCGTCGCCGAACTCCGCTACCGCGACTTCGGTCTGTTCAACGTCTTCATGGACATCCAGCTTTTGGG
>NZ_RZSG01000912.1:0-2211 GCF_003997725.1 Mesorhizobium sp. M4A.F.Ca.ET.050.02.1.1 | reverse complement strand
CGCGCATGCTGCGCAGCCTGTTGCCGGCCTTGTCGCTGGCGCTGGTGCTTTTGGCGATCGCCTGGCTCAACCCGCGCGCCATCTCCTATTTCGGCTTCACCCTGATGCTCAACCTGGCGATCCCGATCGCCCTGGCCACGATCGCGCAGATGTTCGTTATCGCCGGCAATGAGCTCGACCTCTCGATTGGCACCTTCGTCGGCTTTGTCGGCTGCGTCACGGCGACCTGGCTGAAGGATGCGCCGCTGATCGGTGTGGCGGTGCTGCTGAGCTCGATCGGCGTCTATGCGCTGCTCGGCGCGCTGATCCACCTGCGCAACCTGCCCTCGATCGTGGTGACGCTGGGCATGAGCTTCGTCTGGCAGGGCCTCGCCATCCTCGTCCTGCCGAAGCCCGGCGGCAAGGCACCTGACTGGCTGTTATCGCTGATGGCCTTCAAGCCGCCTCTCATTCCGTTCCCGATCATCGCCGCGCTGGTGATCGCGGCGGTGGTGCATGTCGGCCTGATGCGCACATCCTATGGCGTCATCCTGCGCGGCTCCGGTGGCAATGCGGCGGCGCTGCGGCGCGCCGGCTGGTCGCTGCTCAAGACCAGGATCGTGCTGTTCGCGCTGACAGGACTGTTTGGGGTACTCTCCGGCATGGCGCTGATCGGCATCACCACCTCGGCCGACGCCAATATTGGCAACGGCTACACGCTGCTGTCGATCGCCGGCGTCATCCTCGGCGGCGGCGAATTCGTCGGCGGCCGGGTGTCGCCGATCGGCGCCGTCATCGGCGCGCTGACGCTGGCGCTCGCCGCCTCGCCGCTGTTGACCTTCATGCACATCCCGCCCGACTGGCAGGTGGCGGCCAACGGCGCCATCCTGATCATCGTGCTGGCGGCGCGGGTGCTGATCAGCCGCAGGGAGAGGTGAGCGATGGCCTCGCTGCGAATGCTGCTGGCCAAACCGTGGACCTGGTCCTTCATCGGCGCAGCCGTGGTGTGGCTGGCGACCATCGTCTTCACCGGCGGCTATGGTGCCGGCGGCATGATCACGGCGGCACTTTCGCTGGCCGTCTTCACCGTCATCGTCGGCGTCGGCCAGATGTTCGTCATCACGCTCGGACCCGGCAATGTCGACCTGTCGCTGCCGGCCAATATCGGGCTTGCCAGCGCGGTCGCCATGAAAGTGATGGACGGCAATGATTCAATGATCGCGGTCGGGCTGATCGCGGCGCTCGCCACCGGGGCTGCGATCGGCGCGGCCAACTATCTGCTGATCTGGGCGCTCCGCATCCCGCCGATCATCGCAACCCTGTCGGCGAGCTTCATCATACAGTCGATTGACATCAGCTATGGGCGCGGGCTGCAGATCAAGCCGCCGCCGGGTTTCGCCGACTTCACCAACTGGCAATTCCTCGGCATCCCGGTGCTGGCGATGCTGACGGTACTCTTCACCATCGGCGCGGCAACGGCGCTGCAGCGCATGATCTACGGCCGCTCGGTGCTGGCGATCGGCCAGAACATCCGCGCCGCCTGGCTCGCCGGCGTCAATGTCGGCCGCATCCGCTTCCTCACCTACACGCTGTCCGGCGCGCTCGGCGGTATCGACGGGGCGCTGCTCGCCGGCTATTTCCGCGGCGCCAATGTCGACATCGGCAACGAATACCTGCTCGCCTCGATCGCCGTCGTGGTCATAGGTGGCACCTCGGTCGCCGGCGGCAAGGCCAATGTGCCCGGCGTCTGGGGCGCTGGCCTGTTCCTGGTGCTGCTGCTCACCATGCTCAACACGTTCGGCGTCAGCGCCGGCGTGCGGCTGGTGCTGACCGGACTGATCATCGTCGGGGTGATAACGGCGGCAGGTGGGGAGAAGGCGTTGCGGTGATATCCAGGTGAGGCCGGCCTGCAAATGGCGGCTTCCTGCGCTTCCGGTGCTCACGTACTTCACCTGCGTTCCGCTCCGGTTCGCACCCAGTTTGGTCGCTTCGCGGCCGTCCGGCTCCGGCTGACCGAATATCGGCGGAGTTCGTCGGATCGTTTGGTGTTGCCTTCTTCAGCACGCTTTCGCGGCTTGTCCAGACAAGCATTGTGCCAGCGATGCCATCCGGTTCCCATTCGCGGCGCGGCCTAGTAAACCCGTCGTGATCGCAGCCGGTCTCGGGAGGTTCCGCTTGTCCAATTCTGTCAACGTCGCAAACGAGAACGGCGTGGCGGTGGTCATAATCGAC
>NZ_RZSG01000911.1:0-2212 GCF_003997725.1 Mesorhizobium sp. M4A.F.Ca.ET.050.02.1.1 | reverse complement strand
GCGGAAATGCTTTTCGGCAAGGCCGTAATTCGCCTCGCGGAACTGCGCCTTGCCCTCCGCCAGGTCGGAAGCGCTGACATCCTTGGACGCTGGCTGGATCGCGGTGGTCTTGGTCGTGTCGACGCTGTTACTGCTGGTCGTGCAACCAGTGATCATCAAGACGGCTGCCAATGCGGCCATTGCCGCGGGATGTCTGTGACGCATGCCCCTGCCCCATCGCCCGATTTGCCGGGTCGTTCTTCAGGGAGCACTGTACACAGCAGCGATTAAGCTTCGGTGCTGAAATGCCCCTAAATTTCGGTTGCGCGCAAAGGATGCGTTAACCAGCGTTGCCGTGGGTTCAGTGCGCGGTCGTCATCTTTACGATGATCGGGATGATGGCGATCATCAGCACCACCGGCAGGATGCATACCGTCACCGGCACCGACATCTTGGCTGGCAGGGCATGCGCCTTCTCCTCGGCCAGCGACATGCGCTTGTGCCGCATCTCGTCGGAAAAGACGCGCAACGCCCCCGACAGGCTGGTGCCCAGTTCCTTGGACTGCTGCAGCAGCGTCGCGAAGGAGCGCACCTCATCGAGGCTGAGACGATCGGCGAGCGCCTTGAGCGCATCGTCGAGGCTGCGCCCGGCCCTGAGCTCCAGCGATACCAGCTGCAGGTTCATGCTGAGCGAAGGATAGGTCTTGGCGAGCTCCTTGGAGACGCGCTCGATGCCGGCCTCCATGCTCATGCCGGCGTCGGAGCAGACGATCATCAGGTCCATGAAGTCGGGAAAGCCGTTGCGGTATTCGCGCATCTTCTCCCGCACCTTCTGGGTCAGCACCAGACCGGGCAGGAAATAGCCGGCAGCGCCCGAAAGGATGACGAAGGTCCAGCGGCTGGTCATGGTCGAATCCGCGCTCGCCATCCAGTGGTTGAGCAGCAGGGCGCCAAGAGCCAGGCCGACGAAGGCGGCAAAGCGGATCAGGAAGAAGGTGCCGACAGCACGCGGTTCCATGTAGCCGGCCTGGATGAGCTTCATGCGCAGCCGCGCGACATTCTCGGGGTCGCTCTTGGCGTAGAATTCCTGCGCCCGCTTCACCGCCTTCTCGCGCACCGCGTTGGAATTCTTCCGCGGCGCAGGCTCAGTCTGCTCGACGGCCTTGCTGCTCTCCTCCACCTTCAGCCGGCGCTTGACCTCGTTGCGGTCGCCCTTGGCAACGACCAGCGGCCAGGCCACCGCGCTGCCACCCAGCATCAGCAGCAGCACCGCAACCGGCAACAGCGAGGTCGGCGCGAGCGAAGCGAGGAATTCGATCACAGCCTGCATGTCAGAACCTGAAGTTCGACATCTTGAACATGATGGCATTGCCCAGCATCAGCCAGGTGACCGAGCCGCCAAGCAAGTACCAGGTCTTCGGCTCGCCCCAGACGCTTTTGTAGAATTGCGGCATCATCACCATGATGGCCGCGAACAGCAGCGCCGGCACGGCCGTCAGGATATAGGCCGACATGCGGCCCTCGGTCGAAATCGCGCGCACCTTGCGACGCAGCTTGCCGCGTTCGCGGATCGTCGACGACAGCCCGTCGAGGATCTCGCGCAGATTGCCGCCCGAACTGTTCTGGATCGACACGGCGGTGACGAACAACGGCAGGTCTTCATGGCCGACCCGGTCGAACAGCGAATTCAGCGCCGAAACCAGGTCCGAGCCGTAGGTCACCTCATCGGCGATGACGCCGAACTCAGTGCCGATCGGGTCCGGCATCTCGCGCGCCACCATGGAGATGGCGACCGGCACCGGATGGCCGGCCTTCAGGCCGCGCGTGATCAGTTCCAGCGCCTCCGGCAACTGCATGCCGAACCGCTTCAGCCGGCGGCCGCGCTGGAAGCGCAGCGACATGACGGGCAGCACCGGCAAGAGGACGACAAACAATAGAAGGCCGAGCAGCAACGGCAGTCCGTACCAGATGGCGACCAGCGCCGCCACCAGCGCCGCGCCCGAAGTGATCGCCAGGAATTTGGACAGGGGCATCGTCATGCCGGACTGAGTGCGCAAGGCGTGGAACCGGTCGAGCGAGAACACCGAGCTGCCGGCCTCCAGGCCGCGTTCCTTGCGCAGCTGGATCAACACCTGTTCCTGGCTGATCTTGTTCTCCTGCAGCTTCATGCGCCGGTTGATTGCGGTGCGTTTGTCGCTGCGGCCGGCATAAAGCAGGTAGCACGCCTCTGCGA
>NZ_RZSG01000910.1:0-2219 GCF_003997725.1 Mesorhizobium sp. M4A.F.Ca.ET.050.02.1.1 | reverse complement strand
ATCTTCGACCAGCCCGAGCTCGAAAGCGCGCCGGAGCTCGTCGAAGCCTTGCCGCGCGGTCGACATCCTGCGCGAGCTCGACGAGCCGGCGCGTTCCGAACTGCTCGGCACGCTCGCGCCGCCGCTGCGCGCGACGCTGCTTTCCATCCTCGGTTATCCCGAAGGCAGCGCTGCCTCGATCATGACGACGGAGTTCGTCAGCGTGCCGTCGGACTGGACCGTCGGCCGCACGCTCGACCACATCCGCAAGGTCGAGCGCACCCGCGAGACCGTCTATGCGATCTATATCGTCGATCCGCAAACGCACCTCCTGGTGCGCTCGACCGGACTGCGGCGTCTGATCACCGGCGAGCCTGGCGATCCGATCCTGTCGGTGGCGCCGGACCGCGAGCCGGTGACGGTCACGCCGCTGACCGATCGTGAGACGCTGGCGCAGACGATCTCCAAATACGACCTGCACGCTGTACCGGTCGTCGACCACGGCAAGATCCTCGGCATCGTCACCATCGACGACATCATCGACACGATGGTCGAGGAGACGACCGAGGACGTGCATCGCTTCGGCGGCATGGAGGCGCTCGACGAGCCCTATATGAAGATGGGCTTCCTCGCCATGATCCAGAAGCGAGCCGGCTGGCTCTGCGCCCTGTTCATCAGCGAGATGCTGACCGCCAATGCCATGCAAAGCTATGAAGGCGAGCTGGAGAAGGCGATCGTGCTGACGCTGTTCATCCCGCTGATCATGAGCTCGGGCGGCAATTCCGGCTCGCAGGCGACCTCGCTGGTCATCCGGGCGCTGGCGCTGCGCGAGATCGGCCTTGGCGACTGGTGGCGGGTGGCCCTGCGCGAACTGCCGACCGGCCTTGTGCTCGGGGCGATCCTCGGCGTCGTCGGCGTCTGCCGCATCACGCTGTGGCAGTATCTCGGCTTCTACAACTATGGCCCGCACTGGGAACTGATCGCGGCGACAGTGGGTGCCGCGCTGATCGGCATTGTCACCTTCGGCTCGCTCTCCGGGTCGATGCTGCCGTTCGCGCTGAAGCGCATCGGCTTCGATCCGGCAAGCGCCTCGGCGCCGTTCGTCGCCACGCTGGTCGATGTCACCGGCCTGGTGATCTACTTCTCGGTGGCGCTGGTGATCCTGCGCGGTACGCTGCTGTAGGCTTGAACATCCCACCGCCGGCTGTCGCCGGCGGTGGGTATCGTCAGACGCGCTCGCCGTTCTTCATCCGGTAGGTCGGCTTGTACATGGTGACCAGTTCTTCCGCCGCCGTCGGGTGCACGGCCATGGTGCGGTCGAAATCTTCCTTGGTCAGTCCTGCTTTCAGCGGAATCCCCAGAAGCTGCGCCATCTCGCCCGCATCCGGCCCGAGGATATGGGCGCCGAGCACCTTCCCCGAGGCACCGTCGACCACCAGCTTCATCAGCATCTTCTCGTCGCGACCGGACAGGGTGTGGCGCATCGGGCGGAAGCTGGCGCGATAAACCTCGATGTCGGCAAAGCGCTTGACCGCCTCGTCCTCCGACAGGCCGACGGTGCCGATCTCCGGCTGCGAAAACACCGCCGTCGGGATGGTGTCGTGGTCGGGCGCGGTCGGGTTGCCCTTGAAGGCGGACTCGATGAAGCACATCGCCTCATGGATCGCCACCGGCGTCAACTGCACGCGGTTGGTGACGTCGCCGATCGCCCAGATGTTGTCGATGTTGGTGCGCGAGTACTTGTCGACATTGATGGCGCCGGTCCTGGTGAGTTCGATGCCGACCCCTTCCAGGCCCATGTTCTCGGTGTTGGGGATGCGGCCGATGGCAAGCATTACCTGATCGACGGTCAGCACCTTGCCGCCGGTGACGAGCGCGTCCAGACGCCCGTCCGGCCGCTTGCGCACCCATTCCGACACCGCATGGCAAAGGATCTTGATGCCCTTCTTTTCCATGGTCTCGTGCAGTGTGCGCCTGAGGTCCATGTCGAAGCGCGACAGGATCTCCCTGCCGCGATAGACCAGAGTGGTGTCGACGCCGAGCCCATGGAAGATGTTGGCGAATTCGACGGCGATGTAGCCGCCGCCCTCGATCATGATTGCCTTCGGCAATTTCTTGAGGTCGAAAGCTTCGTTGGAAAAGATGCAGTGCTCATGGCCGACGAGGGCCGGATGCGGCGCCGGCCGGCCCCCGGTGGCGATCAGGATCTGGTCAGCGGTGACGGTCCGATCCTCCCCGAG
>NZ_RZSG01000090.1:0-12590 GCF_003997725.1 Mesorhizobium sp. M4A.F.Ca.ET.050.02.1.1 | reverse complement strand
TCATGCGGCGACAGTAACACCATGGCCCTTCACGGGTTCTCCCTGGCGATAATAGACGCCGAAGCGGTTCCGCAAAAATGCGTCGAGAGCAATCTCCTCCTGGCGAACGAAGCCGGAGGCCGGAATATTGCCGTCAGCAAGCAGATCGAGTACCGCGCAGATGCTGGAAGCGGTCGTAATCTGGATCGCGCTCGTGGTGCGGCCGCCAATCTGCGTGCTGTAGATCTTGTTCGCATAGGTCTCCTGGATCAAGCGGCCGCTTCTGCGCCCGGAAACCGTGACGAACACGATCACGACGTCCTGTAGTGTCGTCGGCAGGGCGTGTTCGAGTATGTCCTTCAGTACTTCACGGCGGTGCCGTAGCCCCAAGTCCTGCAAAAGCGCCTTCATGATGGCGGCGTGACCAGGATAGCGGATGGTTCGATAGTTGAGCGTATTGACCTTGTCCTTCAGCGTTTCGCATAGCGTCCCCAATCCGCCGGAGGTGTTGAAGGCCTCGTAGGTGACGCCGTCGAGCGAGAATTCTTCCCGCTCCTCCAGTGCCGGCACTTCAATGAGCTCGCCGTTGACGACGGCCTCGCAGGGCTGGATGTACTCGTTGATGACCCCGTCCGTGCTCCAGGTGAGGTTGTAGTTCAAGGCATTGCTCGGGAACTGCGGGAGTGCGCCAACGCGTAACCGCACGCTGTCGAGGCTGTCGAACTTGCGCGCAAGGTCGCTTGCCACGATGGAGATGAAACCGGGCGCCAGACCGCATTGTGGAATAAATGCGGTCTTGGCTGTCTTGGCGATCTGTTTCACCTGCCGCGTGGATTCTACATCCTCGGTGAGGTCAAGATAGTGGACCCCAGCTTTGGCAGCGGCAGTGGCGATGGAGACTGTAAGCTGGAAAGGCGCCGCGCTGAGCACAGCAAATTTGCCGGTCAACTGAGCCGACAGGGCCGCTTCGTCGGTGATATCGAGGATTGCCGTTGAAAGGGCGGAACCACTTTCAATGTCGGCCAGTTGTTCGGCACTGCGGTCCACGACCGTCACATGATAGTGCCCTGTATCTGCGAGCAACCGAGCGATCGTGGATCCGATCTTTCCTGATCCGATGACGACGACGTCTTTCATTGTTTTCCTCCTGCGACGCGACCTAGCTGAGACGGCGTCATGTCTCCCAGATCGTGCGGTTGATTTGCAGCGTTAAATTTCATAAAATTCCTGTTCATATTGGGCACATCGTAGCAGGCAATTTAACAAAATGCAGATTTCGGCAAAAGATCGCCAACTTTTGATGCTGCTTGCCGAAGACGCGCGCATGCCCATCGCGGTGCTTGCTCGCAGGTTGGACCTATCGCGAACGACCGTTCAGACGCGCTTGGACCGCCTTGAGCAGGAAGGAGTCATCGCCGGATATGGCGTGCGGCTATCAGACACCTACGAGCACGGCCTGGTTCGAGCTCATGTCATGCTCGTCCTCAAGACCAAGGCGCTCGGCGCAGTCATTCGTGCGCTGCGTGCCCTTCCGGAAGTCATGTCCGTCCATTCGGTCAGCGGGGCCTTCGACCTGATCGCCGACGTTGCCGCGTCATCGATCAGCGAGCTTGACAAGACGATCGACGTGATCGGCGACGTCGAGGGTGTCGAGAAAACCCAGTCGTCGATCATCCTTTCGACGCGCTTCCAGCGATAGGCACCGGACTGGTGCCGTGCGGCGGCGCCGGCGATCCAGCCATCAGCTGCCGAGAGCTGTTGAAATGAGCTGGATGAACGTACTAGATACGAAGCATGAGTTCCGCTCACAGAAGGTGCTAAGCTTTGCATTCGGTGGGTCACCACAATCTCCCCTCCTATGCCTTGTTGCGCAGCTTTGAATGCGCTGCGCGTCACGAGAGCTTTACACAGGCGGCCGAGGAGCTTCATCTGACGCAAAGCGCAGTCAGCCGACAAGTCAAAGAGCTTGAAGACATGATGGGCGCGACATTGTTCAGGCGGGTTGGACGACGCGTCGTATTAACCGAGGGTGGCAGGCGGTTTGCGGCGGATCTGGCGATCGATCTCGAGAACCTCAAGCAATCGGTGGTGCGGGCGATTGCAGTCGGCGAGCGAATGTTGACGTTGCGCATCGGCATACTGCCGACATTTGCCAGTCGTTGGCTGATCCCGAGACTAGCCACGTTCCTGAGCGATCATCCCAATATCGAAATCAGGCTGGAGACCCGCACCCTGCCGTTCGATCTCACCCGAGAGCGCTTCGATGTCGCCGTCCATTTCGGAAAGGCCGACTGGCCAGACGCGCGTATGACAAAGCTGTTCGATGAGGAAATGCTGCCGGTAGCATCTCCCAAATTCCGTGACACGCACATGGCCGCCGAGCCGGCTCGTCTCGCGGAGGCTCCGCTGCTGCACCTCATCACCCGCGAGAGCGCCTGGATTGACTGGTTTGCCATGAACAAGATCAGCGACAAGCGGCTGCTGACCGGCCGGCATTTCGATCAGTTTGCCATGATCATCTCGGCTGCCGCAGCCTCCCTTGGCGCCGCGCTTCTACCGAAGTACCTAATCGAAACAGAGCTCGATAGTGGAATTCTGATCCCGCTAAGCGACATGCGCCTGAAGACGCATAACAGCTATTTCGTGGTCAGCGCAGCTGGCGACGTCAACCCACAGGTAAACGCATTTACGCGCTGGCTGATGTCGGCTGCAAAGCGCGCCAACCGGACATCAGCATAGCTCCTCACAATTCGCCTAAGACTGCGCTGCATGCCTATCTCGATGCGACCGAGCATGCCCAGGGACGAACATGACTCGGCAGGCTTCCGAAATGATCTTTGAAGGCTTTCGAAAAATGCGAAGATGAAACATATCCGCAGGCTATGGCCACCTCGATGACCGACATGTCTGTCGTCTCCAGAAGCTGCCGCGCCTTTTTGAGCCTAACCTGAGAGTAATAAGTCATCGGCGTAGTCTTCAGGTGCTTTGTGAATAGACGCTCTATTTGGCGGCGCGATAAACCGACCGAGTGGGCGATTTTCTTGAGTGGCAACGGATCCTCTACATGCCCCTCCATCAGCCTGATCACGCGAATGAGCTTTTCGACGGCACCGGTGTAGCGCACTCCAAGCGGCACCGATTGGCAATGGTTACCTGTACGAAATCTGTCCGCCCTCAGCTGACCACAAACCCGCCGGGCCAGGTCCTCTCCGTGCTGAAGGCGGATCATTTCGGCTGCAAGATCGAACGCTGCGAACTCACCGGCGCAAGTTGTAACGGAAGCATGCTGGACAAAGAGGCAATCTTCGGTGACCAAGTCCGAGAACTTTTCGCCTAAAGCTGCAAGTTTTGACCAATGAATCGTGCATCGCATGCCGCTATGTAGGATTCCTGCGTCAGCCAGCAACCAAGCAGCGGTTCCAATCGCACAGATTGGCAATTTGCGATGACTTTTCGAGCGTAACAGAGCGGAGAGCAGACGTGATTTTTGCTCTTCAATGCGCTCCCCACCGATTATTACAATGGGGGAATCCTCATCGTTGTTTCTGTAGCAATTGATGTCGATGTCGGGCGAAATTGCGATGCCGCTCGAGCTCAACACGGGGGACATATCCGGGCCGACGATTCGCCAGCCAAACAACTTTTCGCCGGCGCTGCAATTCGCTTGATAAAACGGTTCTACGAAAGAAGAAAGGCTAAGCTGCGAGAACCCTGGCAGAACAAGGATGTTGAGCCTGAGCGTGCTCTCACATGATGCCTTTCCTTCCGATGAGACTGCGTCGTAGTCGAGGTCCGGTGCGGGCAAGCCAATATTGGCGGTTTCGACCATTGTCAGGCCCTTCGTTTCCGCCTCCCTGCTGTCAGGTCGCTAAGGTTGCAAGCTCAGAAACCCCGCTTGGCAGCGGCGTGGCGGTCAGCGACCTTGACCTTCCAGCCGCACGTTGCCTCCACATGCCGCGCCCCAGAGGCGAAGTTACAAATGAGGCTTCATCTTGCGCAGAGCGATGAGAACCACAGCCGCCATGTCATCAATATCGTGCTCAAACATTGCCGTTGACAGGAAACCAGTACCCGTTTCGACCATGAGCAGGCCGCCGTCGAAAAGATGCCCGACGAATGCCGAAAGAAGCGCAGCTTTCTCCACCGACAAGTAGGCCTGCCGGTAGTTGGCAGGCGCATCCGCGGATAGATGGATTCGAAACATCGATCCTTGGCCGGTTACACAGGCAGGCACGCCGGCAGTCTTGATAGCCTCGCCGATCGAGTGGCGCGCGCGGTCGCCAAGTGCATTGAGCCTGTCAACAGCCTCCCGGTCGTACAACTTCATAGCCGTATGGCCGGCGATCATCGTGATTGGGTTTGCCGAGAAAGTACCAGAAAGCGGGAAAGGCGCCGGCCCATTTAGGGGGTTCAAGACCTCCATCACGTCTGCGCTACCGGCAATGGCCCCGACGGGAAAGCCGCCCCCTATCATCTTGCCTAAGGCCGTGATGTCCGGTTGGACATCATACCATTGCTGCGCCCCTCCAAATTTGGACCGGAACGTGATCACTTCGTCGAAGATCAGAAGCGCCCCGTTGTGCTCGGTCCAGCGTCTCAGCGCTTGAATGAAATCTTCGGCCGCTTGTACTACGCCTATGCGATGAGGAAGCAGGTCGACCAGCACGCACGCCAATTGGTCGCGATGTCCGTCGAGGATTTCGAGCGCCCGTTGCACATCGTTGAATGGGATCACAACGACATCGTCGAGTAAGCGCTGAGGCGTCCCGCGCGACACAGCAACGCTGGACGGGCGCTCCGGCTGTCCCCAATTGTCCGGCTTGGCCGTCTGGCTTGCCTCGGCATAGTCGTAGAGGCCGTGATATGCCCCTTCGACCTTGGCGATCTTAGGCCGCCCGGTGAATGCCCGCGCGGCTTTCAGGCTCGCCATGACCGCTTCCGTTCCCGAATTGACGAAGCGGATTCTCTCAAAGGCAGGATTGCGGCTGCGAATATACTCGGCATAATCGATCTCGGCTTCGGTACCGAGGGTAAAAGCGGTTCCTTTCGCCAACTGCTTGCTGACAGCAGCAACGACCGCCGGATGTGCATGCCCGTGAATTAGCGAAGCAATATTATTCGCAAAGTCGGTGCGACGGACGCCCTCCACGTCATAGACGTGGCACCCTTGCCCCCGCTCGGCGTAGATCGGATGCGGCTTGCGTAAAATCGTATTTCGACTACATCCGCCAGGCAAAACGGATTTGGCGCGCTCAAACAGCGCTGCGCTTTTCGATATATCCGTATGCAAATTCGCGTCCACGCGCATCTCCCGATAGCAGTTAGCGCTCCAGATGGCTGAGCTTGCCCTCTATTCCATCCCACGCCGCTGCGTCGGGGAGTGGTTCCTTGGTATCAGTTATGTTGGGCCACAATCGCGAAAGTTCTTCGTTCAGCTCCAAAAAGTGCTTCATATCTGAGGGCAGGTCCGTATCCCGGTAGATCGCCTTTGCCGGACACACCGGCGTACAGGCATCGCAATCAATGCATTCGTCGGGGTGAATAACGAGAAAGTTCGGCCCCTCGTAAAAGCAATCGACTGGGCACGCATCGACGCAGTCGGTAAATTTGCACTTGATGCAGTTCTCGGTGACAACAAAGGTCACGTCTGGCCCCATGCGTTTGGAAATACCGGATATCTTGTCGGCGCAGCTACTCCGCCGCCTGCAGGAATGCAGGGTTGATTCCATACATGGAATAGAGGCCAGCCTCGTCGAAGATGACGCGATCATCATAGCCGTTGAACCAGATTGCCTCCGGGTTTCGGCCGACGATGGTCACTTTGCACCGGTCGCGTGCATCAGCAGCCGAACGCAACAGCTTGAAGATCACGACGCCTTTTTCACCACCAGGGACGCCGGGTACGGGCTCGTTGGTGACGGCCGCCACTTCGGTCTTGCCTTTGTAGTGAGTGATCGAAAGCCGCGCATGGGCCTCGACGCCCGACAGGCCCTTTTGCGACTCGTTCAGGATCTGCCATGCGCGCTCGATTGGCACATTGAATGCCTTGTGCCCGACTATGTCGCGACCGCAGAAGAAGTAGTGATTGTTGATGCCATTTCGAAGCATCTCGCGTTGCATGATCCGCAGCGCTTCGGCGTCGTCGTTAATATCGCGAATGATCGGCGACTGATTATGGATGGTGATCCATTCGCGCCGGGCGAGTTCCTTGACTGCAATCCGCGTTTCGGCAATCCATTGCAGCCCACCGCCATGATTGTCGAGATAGCCGCCATCTGGTGTCTTGCGCAGAAACTCGTCTGGATGGTTGAAGTGCACCATCATCCGCAGGCTGACCTCCGGATAGGCCTCATGAAAGGAATCGAGCATCGCGAAGAAAGTCTGGTCGAACCGCTGCGGATGAAAAGCCAGCTCCTTGGTCCCGATGCGGAGATTCTCGACGCCGGCTTCGGCGAGCCCGGCCAGCCAGGCAGCAATGTTCTTATTGCCCAGAACCATAGGGTCGCCGCCCGACATCAGAATCTCGCGGAGCTTTTCGCGGCCGGTTTCTGGATGCCAACCGCCGTTCGCCGTAACGGCCCTGTTGTGCTCCCGAATGTATTCGACGATCTCGCTGAGCTGGGCCAAGCCTTTAGGCGCTACCGTCCCATCCTCGCGGGCGATCTCTTTGCGGCCGATCAGTTCCTCGCGATAACAGAAGCGACAGTGGGCGGAGCATGTCGACGCCACATAGAGCAGACCAAGCTCGTACTTATGGATCAGCCCTTCGCGCGGGCTGTAGGTCATTTGCTTGCCCGGATCTTCGGCGCCGTCGAGATCGTAGGTTTCTTTCGGGCTGGCTTTTACCAGCGTCTGCATGGGCCGGCTGTATTGCGCCTGTTCGTAGTAGTGCCGCGTGATCTTGATCGGCATACGCGCTTCCAGATCCTTTGCGGTGCCCTTCAGTTCTAGAATCCGGTCCAGTTCTTCCTGCGAATAGAACCCCTGCATGTCCTGGGACACGTCACCGGTGGCGAACTTAGCGATGCCGGTGATGATCTGCCGGTCGTATTTACCATTGACTACTTTCTCCAGAAACGACCGCTCACGCTGCGTCGGCATGTATTTTTCGATGATACTCACGGCGCACACCTCCCAGGCTGCAAGTTGAGGCCGGCACAGACAGCGGCCGTGTCTGTTCGAACCAAAGCATTGATTTCTTGACGTGAATTCTCGACTGATCCAGCCCAGCTTACAAACGCATATTCGTCACCAATTAGTGACTCAGGCGCATGAGGGGGTGCTTAGATCGCTATGAGCCAACCAATACTCGGCACCACGGATTGGCGGTGCATGAGAAGGAAAGATGGCCGAGCTGCTTGATCGGGGTCGGCAGGAACATGCCTAGCTGCGGCGGAGGCAGGACCACTACGACGAGAGGGTCGGCGCGCCGCAGCTTGCTGTCGGGCCTTTTGGGATTATGGTGGACACCCTCGTCAGCAACTGTAATCCCGGAATGCCGCAAGCGGGAACGACGGCTAGCGCGGTATCGAGCAGTCCTTGCTCAGTTTTTTGGGGCTTCATCTCGCGCCCCCATCTCCAAGACGGAATACATCTCGACGTGGCCAGGCCAACGAACCCACTTTTCTTGAGGTGGCTCACGCATTATCGCTTCGAGTAGCTATTCTCGACCGCCAGCGACCAACTATGTCAATTTTAAGCCTGACAAGCAAATTATCGTAGAAATGAGTATTCGGTCGAAGCCCTAAAGCGGCAACAGAACTCCCTTTCCGGTCGCGCGGGCACGCTGATAGACAAGGGCGCCGATTGCGGCGTCAACAATTCCGGCACCGCTGAATATGATTGCGGCCCGGCCGTGCGAGGAATATTGCACGCGGCCAAGACTGACATCCCCAAGATCGCCGGCAAGACGTTTTGGTTCAAAATTGATGCCCCCCTCACCTTGAGGGCCGCTCAACGCTAGATCGTCGGTGATAACAGTGTCGATGCAGGACAGCGATGCGCGATCCCAACTGTTGCCGCGATCGACCATGGATGCGAATGCGCCCGGTGACATCCAGTCACCTCCCAGCTGATGGGTCGGTTGTGCAGTATGCGGCACGCTTGTGATGATGATCTCCGAGTGTTCCACGACGGGCCGAGGGGTGTCGCACAGCTCGGCCCTCAGTCCGACTTCCGTAGCATGAGTACAGAATTTTTCCGCAGTCTCCTTGCGCCGACTGTAAGCATGGATGCGGACAAGCGGAAACAGCTGCCGAAACAGTTCCAGATGTGCATAGGCTTGCGCGCCGCATGCGACGAAACCAATGCTTGCACTTTGAGCGTTTGCGAGATGGCGCGCTGCGAAAGCGGAAATCGCGGCTGTGCGCACCTCTGAGATCCACGTTCCGTCGATCACGGCGAGGGGCATGCCCTTTGTCGCCTCACTCACGATGAGCAGCGGGTGATAGTCGGGTATGCCCAATTTCGCGTTGGCCGGGAAATACCCAAACCATTTGATCGCGCAGTTGGGCGGGCTCCCAATCACCCCACCTTTCGCAACGAAACGCGCGCCGGCCGACATGGGAATCGACAGGGTGGAAGTGCTCCTAGCGTGCCCCTCCGCTTTGGCAGAAAAGCACGCAGCAACTTCGTTTACCAGTTCGAGGGCCTCAATGCCCAGAGCGCTTACGTCTGCGCGGGATAGATAAAGAAGGTGGCCGTCTGGTTGTGCTGGCATGTCCGCTCCAGGAGCCGCCCCATCTTCTCAGCAATCACTCGCTGCTACCGCCCGGGAACAAATAGAAAACCCTAGCTGCCAAGGATCGCCATTTCCCAGATTGATAGATATTGGCAGCGGGCTTTCTTCGGAAACGCCGATGTTCCCCGGTTCAATTCAACACAATGCAATTTTCCGTATCCCAGGAGAGGGTGACCGGGGTTCCGCCGACAAGTTGGGCCTGCCCCCGGTTTTGCTGCTTGACCGTGACGGTTTCATTTTCGCAGCGAACCGCATAACGCGTCATTTCACCCAGAAACAGTGCATGCTCGACCACCCCATTGAGGACATTCTCGGCGTGAGCGATCACCCCGCGCGGGCTGATATCAACATGCTCGGGCCGCACAAACAGCCAACCCGCATCACCTCGCAATTGCCCAGATAAGCGAGCGACGCCCGTAGCCTTGCCAATGGTCACTTTGCCCGAGCCATTTTCGATACGATCGACACGGCACGAGAGAAGGTTGGATTCGCCGACAAACGACGCGACGAAGCGGTCTTGCGGACTGTAGTAGAGGCTCCTGCTGTCTGCGACCTGAACGAGCCTGCCTTCATTGATGACAGCAACCCGGTCCGACATGGTGAGCGCTTCGTCCTGATCGTGGGTAACGAAGACGACTGTCATATTCAGCTCTTTTTGGATGCGCATGATCTCGATTTTCATGTGTTCGCGCAAATTGCGGTCGAGAGCACCGAGAGGTTCGTCCATGAGCAGGATGCTCGGATTGAAGACGACTGCGCGTGCGAGGGCAATGCGCTGCTGCTGTCCACCGGAAAGCTGATTGGGGTAGCGGTTGCGATACTCGACCATCTTGACCAATTTCAAAGCCCGCAAGACCTTTTCCTCCGTCTCGGCACGCCCAACCTTGCGGACCGTTAGGGGAAAAGCGACGTTGTCAGCCACTGTCATGTGCGGAAAGAGCGCATAGTTCTGGAACACCATGCCAATGCCACGCTCGTAAGGGGGCACGTCCACGATGGAGCGCTGACCGAGCAACATGTCGCCGCCACTCGGCGATTCGAAGCCGGCGATCATTTTCAGCGCGGTGGTCTTGCCCGAACCGGATGGACCAAGAAAGGTCAGGAATTCTCCCGGTTCAACATAGAGGTCGAAGTCGCGCACAACGTGGAGCGCCCCATACCATTTTTGGATTTTCTTCATCTCAAGGCTGGTGGACATCATTGCCTCCGATCGTTCATTTTCTGGCATTGATCGAGATACGCTTCTCATGCCGGACCCTGATCCACTGCGCGATCAGAATTGTCACGGTGACGAGCAGGACGATGAACGTCGAGGCCGTGCTGAGGAGCGGATTGATTTGGTACTTGATATCGCCCCAGAACTTGATCGGTAGTGTCGGGGTTTGCCGTCCAATAAGGAAGATGCCGACAAGAAGCTCGTCGAACGAGGTCAAGAAGGCCAGAAGGGCCGCGGTGACCAGCGCCGGCTTAAGGATCGGCAATGTTACCAGGCGAAGCACCTGCGTGGGGTGCGCCCCGTGGACTGCGGCGGCCCTCTCGAGCGACTGGTCGAAACCACGCAACGCGGCGGCCATGACTACGATGACATAGGGTACCGACAGAAGAACATGCCCAATGACCAACCCAATGAAACTGCCTAGCAGGTGGATGCGCGCTTCGAAGACGTAGAGCGACGTCGCTACGATAACCACCGGCACCATGAGAGGTGACAAAGAGAACAGGAAAAGTGCCCTCTTGATGGGCAGCGTCGTGCGAACTAGCCAAAATCCGCCCATCGTGCCGATGATTGTTGCGAAGAAGGCAGAAGTGAGCCCAAGCCTAAGCGAAAAGAGGAAGGATTCCTGCCAGTCGGTGGCGTTCGCCAACTTCTCCCACCATTGCAGCGAAAAGCCTGGGGGAGGAAAGACGACGAATGGGGATGAACTGAACGAAAGGACAACAATGACAATCAGAGGCGCCGTGAGAAACACTAGGACAACGGCTGTGTAAGCCCAAAGCCAGCGCGCATGGCCGGTGATGAGGGGTTTGGTCACCGCATGGATTAGCGTTTCGACGGCGATAAGTGGGCGCAAGACCGATGTACGTCCTTCCAACGCGCGGAACCTCTTGCCACGCCGGTGGTTGGCCAGATCGACGGCCGAGGAAGACCATATCATTTCGAGGGGGATGAACAGGCTTGCGAAGAATAGAATGGCAATCGTCACCAGAAGGAGAATGATGGAGGAAGCATAGCTTAGTTCGAAGTTCAGCAACGTGGTCATCTGCGTGACAACCAACTGCGATATCATTGTGTCGCTAGGCCCAACAAGAAGGGCTGGTGTGATGTAGAACCCGATCGCGATGATGAAGATCAGGATCCCTGCAGCGAATACGCCTGGAAGAGACATTGGGAAGTAGACTCGTAGGAATGCTTGGACCGGTTTCGCGCCGAGAATTTGCGCTGCGCGCGCGAAGTCGTGATCGATGCGAACCATCGACGAATACATCGTGAAGATCGCCATGGGGATGAACACATGTATCATTCCTATGACTACTGCGAAGGTAGTATTAAGAAGCGCCAGAGGCTCGCTGATGATGCCGAATTGGATAAGCGTGTTGTTGATAATCCCCTCTCGACCGAGGATTATTATCCAGGCGTAGGTTCTGATAAGAAAGGCGGTGAACAGCGGGATGAGAATAAATACGGTCACTATCGACAACGCGCGCGGCCTGATTTTCGTCAGCAGATAAGCAACCGGGTAACCTGCGGCCAGTGACACGACGGTCACGCTCAGCCCGGTCTTCAGCGTATACAACAGGATCCTAAGGTTGGTTTCGTCGGAAAATATGCGCGCGTAGTGCGCAAAATTCAGTTTGCTACCTTCGACGCTGCCCCACACTATGATGCTGAGCGGAATGACGAGGAACCCGACCAAAAGCATAACGAGGGGAGAGGCAACGATGCTGCTGCGAATCCAGCGCTTTGCAAAGAGGATATTCATATGATTTCGCTCCTTCTTCGCGGGTGATGCGGGAGACCCAGTGCCTTCTCCTGTTATCAACATCACAGTCATACAAATGTCACTCCTAATTTGGTCATATTTCCTACGCGCCCTCCGGGCTTTTTTTGAACGGCGGTGGTCAGTAAAGAGACCCCTTTCGAGTTGTCCGACAAAGTTCAAATTTCGATTACGCTATGAAGTGCCAGTGTCACGGTACGGTCAATTTTTTGTGGTGAGACGCTTGGCAACAATCTCGTTGCGAGAAGCGGGCCGCTCCTTTGGCGCATAAAGTCGCACACGCGAGCTGGGTCGCATCGATTATGCCCAAGGTGCGCCGCGACTTCCTCGAACAGGCCTGTTGCCCAACCGCATCGACTTGGCGGTTAACGGCCTGCTGAGGGTCCTTCTGAGTACTAAGATGTCGGCGTCGTGGCATGTCGCCGTCCGCCAACCCAATGATGCCTGGAGGTGTCGATTGCCCCTGCGGGCAGATGCTTTCCCCGCAGCGGCATCTCCGATTACTGCGAGAGCAGCGCTACGCAACGTTGCAGTGCAACGTCGTAGTTTGTGCGGCCGTCGGCCCCCGTCTTGTTCCACCAATCATAATCCTGAAAAACTTGCTTCTTAGCGAGTTCTGGCGCTCCCGGAAGGATATCGAGCAATTCCTTCGGAACGAGTTTGAACGCGTCATTGTTCACCGGCCCATAGGAAATCGCTTCGGCAAAAGTGGCCTGAGGTTCGGGGCGGGAGATGTACGCCAGGAACTTGGCCGCATTTTCCTTGTTAGGCGATCCCTTCACGATTACCCAGTAGTCGTATTGCAGCAGGGATTGCTCCCAGGACAGCGCAAGCGGCGCCCCTTTCGCCTTTGCGGCAAAAATCCGGCCATT
>NZ_RZSG01000909.1:0-2220 GCF_003997725.1 Mesorhizobium sp. M4A.F.Ca.ET.050.02.1.1 | reverse complement strand
ATATTGGTCGCCTCCAGCGAGATGCCGGAGCTGATTGGACTTTGCGACCGCATCGTGGTGCTGCGCCAGGGGCGCAACGTGGCGGAATTCATTGGCGGCGTCGACGAGCACACCGTGCTTGCCGCGGCAAACGGCAGGGAGGCCTGATGTCGGACCAGAAGATTTCGGTGGCGGCGAGCCCGGCAGCTTCAAGCCCTTCGGTACCCGCTGCTCCTGCGGCGAGGCGCGTCGATCCGCTGGCGATCATCGTGCGCTTCCAGAGCCTGATCGGCCTGGTGCTGGTGGCGATCGGCGGCGTCATCTTCTCGCCCAGGCGCCATGGCGAGATCTTGTTCCTCAACCCCGACAACATCGCCAACATCGTGCGCGCCGTGTCAGAGACCGGCATCATCGCCATCGGCATGACCTTCGTCATCATCACCGCCGGCATCGACCTCTCGGTCGGCGCGGTGCTCGGTCTCTCCGCCGTGGTGACCGCGACCATGATGATCTCCGGCGGCTTCGGCCTCATTGCCACCATCCTCGCCGTGCTCGTCATGGGCGTCGTCTTTGGCATCGTGCAGGGCACCATCTCCACCCGCTTCCGGCTGGAGCCGTTCATCGTTACGCTGGCCGGCCTGCAGGCGGCGCGCGGCCTGGCGCTCATCGTTTCCGGCAACCAGTACATCAACATCTCCTATGGCGACGGGCCGGGACTGGCGCCGCCGGTGTTCGCGGTGCTGGGCGAGCGGCTGTTCGACAACACCGTGCCGGTGGCGACCATCGTCTTCATCGCCTTTGCCGCGATCGCCACGGTGGTGCTCAATACCACGCGTTTCGGCCGCTACGTCTTTGCCGTCGGCGGCAACGAGCGCGCCGCGCGCATTTCCGGCGTGCCGGTGTCGATGGTGAAGATCTCGGTCTATGCCATCACCGGCTTTGCCTCCGCACTTGCCGGCATCGTGCATGCCGGCCAGTTCAACTTCGGCAGCGCCAATGACGGCATGGGCTATGAGCTGACGGCGATTGCCGCCGTCGTCATTGGCGGCACCAGCCTGTTCGGCGGCGCCGGCTCGATGGTCGGCACCGTCGCCGGCACCATCATGCTCGGCGCGCTCGCCAACATCCTTCAGCTCAACAACATCACCCCCGCCACGCAGCTGCTCGCGACCGCCGCGATCATCGTGCTGGCGGCAGTGCTCCAATCCCTCGTTCGCCGCCGCGAGGGATTGGGCAGGTAGGAGGCGGGCGGCAAGCATACCCCCGAGACTGAAACCAAAGGTCTGTCCGCCCCCGGCCAGACGAGGAGGAGAGTGAGCATGAAAACCACACTGAGAGGATCGAAGCGTGCCCTCAAGGCCGCGCTTCTGGCAGGCGCCGGCCTGTGTATCGCCGGCAGCGCACAGGCCGCCGAGCCGCTGGTCAAGGCCTGCGCCAAGGACGGTCAGTTCGTCATCGGCTTTTCGCAGGCCAACAACGCCGAACCCTATCGCCAGCACGTCAATGACGAACTGACGGCCGCGGCCAAGGACGTTCCGCAGTTCACGCTGCAGATCGCCGACGGCGCCGGCAACGTCAACACGCAGACCTCGCAGGTCGACAACTTCATCACCCAGAAGGTTGATATCCTGCTGATCTCGCCCTTCGAAGCAGCGCCGCTGACGCCGGCCGTGAAGCGCGCCATGGATGCCGGCATTCCGGTGATCGAGCTCGACCGCAAGACCGTCGGCGACCCGGGCAAGGACTACACGGCCTTCATCGGCGGCGACAATTACAAGATCGCGCTCGAAGCCGGGAAATACACCGCAAAGACGCTGCTGCCCGACGGTGGCGAGACGGCGGTGCTGGAAGGCCTGCCGAGCTCGACGCCGGCGGTGGAGCGCCTCAACGGCTTCAAGGACGGCGTGAAGGAGAACGCCAAGATCCAGGTCGTCGCCGAGCAGGCCGCCGACTGGGTTCCGGATAAAGCCCAGACCGCCTTTGCCGCCATGCTGCAGGCGCATCCCGACATCAAGGTGCTCTACGCCTCGAACGACATGATGGCGGCCGCCGCGCTGCTGGCTGCCAAGGGCGCCGGCAAGGACGTCAAGATCATCGGCACCGACGGCCTGCCCGGTCCGGCCGGCGGCATCGAGGCCGTCGCCAAGGGCGACTGGGCGGCGACCTTCACGTATCCGACCGGCGCCAAGGAAGCGATCGAGATGTCGAAGAAGATCCTGCTCGACTGCGCGACCTCGGTGG
>NZ_RZSG01000908.1:0-2225 GCF_003997725.1 Mesorhizobium sp. M4A.F.Ca.ET.050.02.1.1 | reverse complement strand
GTGCTGCGGCATGGCTCTCAAAAGAGCGAATGTGGGAGAATAGGCGAGCGGATGCTGAGCGTATGGACGCTTCTCAGTTGGGGACCCGATGGCTGGCTTGACGACATCGTCTCTGGTGCTGCTGTCACGGTTCTTCTGGCCCTCGCAACGCTTCCAATCGGATTGACGATCGGCTTTTTTGTAGCGCTGGGAAAACAATCCGAGGAACCCTCGCTGCGCATTGCCGCCAACATCTACACGACGATCTTCCGTGGATTGCCCGAACTGGTGACGCTGTTTCTGTTTTTTTTCGGCGGCCCGCTGATCCTGCAATATCTCATCAGACTGGTAAGGCCCGAGGCGACAATCGATGTTAACGCCTTCGTCGCTGGCATGATCGTGCTTGCCATCATCTTTTCGGCTTACGCCAGCGAGGTTTTCCTTTCAGCGTTCCGGGCCATCCCAAAGGGCCAATATGAGGGTGGCTACGCAGTTGGCCTTTCATACGGGCAAACGATGCGCAAAGTGATTTTGCCGCAACTGGTTCGCATCGCCTTTCCGGGCCTGGAGAATTGCTGGCTGAGCCTGCTCAAGGACACGTCGCTGGTGTCAGTGGTCGGTTTGGCAGAAACGCTCCGTCAAGCTGGCGTGGCCGCACGCGTCACCAAACACACATTCCTGTTCTTCAGTGTGGCCGCCGTGGTATTTCTTATCTTGGCGGTCATTTCATCCCTCGCCACCCGCGCCATACAGCGCTCGCTTGCCCAGCGGGAGGTACGGCGATGAGCGTTGCGGCCGACGCCAAAAGCGTTGTGGAACGGCCTCCCCCGCGAGCACGTGGCTGGCCGCGCTCCCGAATTGTCGGCTACGTGCTGATAGGCCTCTGGATTGCCGCTGGCGGCGGCATTGTCGCCTATCTGGCTCTCGCCTGGAACAGCGAACTCTTTGCCAAGTACGGCCCTAGCTACCTACAAGGGCTGGGTGTGACGCTTTCGCTGGTTGGCATTTCGATTGTCCTTGGCGCCATACTGTCACTTCCGGTCGCCTATGCGCGCATGTCGAAGAACCGCATCCTGTCCGGTCTTGCCTATTGTTACGTCTATTTCTTTCGCGGAACGCCGCTGCTCGTGCAGACCTTTCTGGTCTATTACGGGGTCGGCTCGTTCAAACCACAACTCGAAATGGTTGGGCTGTGGGGCTTTTTCCGTGAGGCGTTCAACTGTGGCGTCTTTGCATTTGCCCTCAACACGGCCGCCTATCAGGCCGAAATCCTGCGCGGCGCCATCGAAAGCGTGCCGAAAGGCCAATGGGAGGGTGCTGCTTCACTCGGCCTGCACAAATTGCAGACGTTGTGGAAGATCATCCTGCCGCAGGCAATGGTGGTCGCGCTGCGGCCGTATGGCAACGAGCTTATCCTGATGATCAAAGCGTCCGCGATCGTCGCCATCATCACCGTGTACGACCTGATGGGCATGGCAAAACTGACCTACTCCCGCACCTTCGATATTCAGGCCTATATCTGGGTCGCCGTCGTGTATCTGGTGATGGTCGAGGTGCTGCGTCACGCGATCGAATGGATCGAACGCCGGATCACCATTCACCTTAAGCGCTGACCGAAACCGCCTTTCTGCACCAGTCGTTGGAGCGTCCCCGCGTCTTGACGTATTCGCCGCATGGCCTAGAGCTTGCGCCAGCAAAATCTGGTTCCCGTTTGGAAGGCAAGCCCATGGCATTGGTGGCATTTCTCGGTCTTGGCGTCATGGGTTATCCGATGGCCGGGCACCTCAGGAGCAAGGGCGGCCACGACGTCACCGTCTACAACCGCACTGTTGCCAAGGCCGTGCAATGGGTCGGCCAGCATGGCGGCCACTTCGCGGCGACGCCGGCGGAAGCCGCCGAAGGCAAGGACTTCGTCTTCTCCTGCGTCGGCAATGACGACGATCTACGCTCGGTGACGATTGGCGCCGACGGCGCTTTCCAATCGATGAAGAAGGGCGCGGTCTATATCGACAACACCACTGCCTCCGCCGAAGTCGCCCGCGAGCTTTCGGAGAAGGCGCAGGCGCTCGGGTTCTCCTTCCTCGATGCGCCGGTTTCCGGCGGCCAGGCCGGCGCTGAGAACGGCGTGCTCACTGTGATGGTGGGCGGCGAGCAAGCAGCTTTCGACCGGGCCAAACCGGTGATCGATGCTTTTGCCCGCATGGTCGGGCTGATGGGGCCGTCGGGTGCCGGCCAGCTCACCAAGA
>NZ_RZSG01000907.1:0-2227 GCF_003997725.1 Mesorhizobium sp. M4A.F.Ca.ET.050.02.1.1 | reverse complement strand
CATGTCACCGCCGAAACCGGCGGCGCCGGTCTCGTCACCGGCTTCTATGAGCCGGAGGCCGAGGCCTCGCCGGTACTGACGGACCGCTTCACGGTGCCGCTGCTTTCACGCCCGGCCGATCTGGTCGATGTCGACGACGCCAATCGGCCATCCGGCATGGATCCCTATCTCGCTTTCGCGCGCCCGGCGCCGGACGGATTGGCCGAATATTTCGACCGCGGCGCCATCGAGCGCGGCGCGCTCGCCGGCAAGGGGCTGGAGATCGCCTGGCTCGCCGACAAGGTCGACGCCTTCTTCATCCATGTCCAGGGCGCGGCGCGGCTGAAGATGACCGACGGTCGGCTCTGCCGCGTTACCTATGCCGCCAAGTCCGGCCAGCGCTTCACCGGGCCCGGCAAGGTCCTGAGCGAGTTGGGCGAAATCCCGCTGGCCAAGGTGACGATGCAGTCGATCCGGGCCTGGTTCAGGGCGCACCCGGATCGCGTCGACGAGATCCTCTGGCAGAACCGCTCCTATATCTTCTTCCGCGAGGCGGCGGTCGACGATGCGGCGCTCGGCCCGATCGCCGCCGCCAAGGTGCCGCTGACGCCAGGCCGTTCGGTTGCCGTCGACCGGCTGCTGCACACATTCGGCACGCCCTTTTATATCGACGCGCCGACGCTCGCCGCTTTCGGCGACGGGCCGTTCCGGCGGCTGATGATCGCGCAGGACACCGGCTCGGCCATCACCGGCCCGGCGCGGGGTGACCTCTTTGCGGGCAGCGGCGCCGCCGCCGGCGAGATCGCCGGCGTCGTCCGCAACGCCGCCGATTTTTATGCGCTGATCCCGCGCCAGCTCGTTTCGAGGCCATTGCCATGACCCGCCGCATCGACCGGCTGAGCGAGGACGATCGCGTCCTGTGGAACCTGGTGGCGCGCACCGCCAAGCCGCTCAAGGGCAAGGCCGCCGTCGACGTCCCCGATTTCAGCGTCGAGCCGAAACCGGCGCCGGCGCCTATCCCCGTCAACGGCGCTCCGGCTGTCGCGGCAAAGCCCAGGACGCAGCATGTCTCGCATGCGCTGGACGACCAGACGCTGAACAAGCTTGCGAAGGGCCGGCTGCCGATCGAAGGCCGCGTCGACCTGCACGGCATGACCCAGGACGAGGCCTATTCGCTGCTGTTTTCATTCCTGCACCGGGCGCATGCCGGCGGCATCCGCTATGTGCTGGTCATCACCGGCAAGGGCTCCTCGTCCGGCGGCGACGGCGTGCTGCGGCGTTCGGTTCCCGCCTGGCTGTCGACGCCCGCCTTCCGGCCGCTGGTCTCCAGCCACGACCATGCCGCGCGCAACCATGGCGGTTCCGGCGCGCTCTATGTCCGCTTGCGCCGGACCCGCACATGAAGACACGCGCATGAGAGCGCTGGCATGACCCCGTTCGGCGAGAAGCTGCGCGCGCTGCGCGCCGAGCGCGGCCTCAGCCAGAAGGCGATGGCCGAGGCGATCGGCGTCAGCGCCGCCTACCTGTCGGCGCTTGAACATGGCCGCCGCGGCGCGCCGACCTGGACGCTGATCCAGAAGATCATCGGCTATTTCAACGTCATCTGGGACGATGCCGAGGAACTCGCGCGCCTCGCCGAAGCCTCGCACCCGCGGGTCCGGATCGACACGTCTGGCCTGACGCCCGCCGCCACCGAGCTCGCCAATCTCCTGGCCGAAAACATCGAGAAACTGGATGAGGCGGAGCTTCGCCGGATCACGGCGTCGGTCCGCGCGGCACTGGGGCGGCGGACGTGATGCGCGGCGCGAGTTGCTCCGGCGCCGGCGTCCGCTTCACATGAGGCGATGCCCGCTGGCCGGTAGCCAGCGGGCATGCTGCGAGATCACTTCGCGCCGGTCTGGCCACCGCGACCGCCATGGTTGCCATGGTCGCCATGCTCGTGTCCGCCGCCCAGGCAGCTCGAGTCGCTGGTACCGCAACAACGGCCGCTCCACAGGTCGTTGGTCTTGGTTTCGGCGCAGCTGACGGTCTGGTCCGCCAGCGCGGATCCGGCCATGGACGTCACCGCGACAGCGGCGAGCAGGGCATTTCGCAAAAAGGCAGTCATTTGAAGTCTCCAGGGTTGGTTTCCGTACGCGGCTGTGTCGCCGGCAGCGACGGTTTGGTTCATGGAGACTGTGAAAAATTCTGGGAGGGTGGCGCGGGACGCGGCCAGCAAGTCTCATTTAACGTTGGCGCCGCCAACCTA
>NZ_RZSG01000906.1:0-2229 GCF_003997725.1 Mesorhizobium sp. M4A.F.Ca.ET.050.02.1.1 | reverse complement strand
GCCCGAAGCGGTGCTGATCAGCCGGCCGCCCTCGCCATGCTTGCGCATGCGCCCGATCGCTTCCTGGCAGCACAGGAACACGCCCTTGGTGTTCACCGCCAGCACCTTGTCCCACTCGGCCTCGGTCATCGCTTCGATCCTGGCGATGGTGATGACGCCGGCGTTCTGCACCGAGATGTCGACGCGGCCGAATTCCTTTTCGGCGAGGTCGTAGAGCGCCGCGACCTCGCCCTTCCTGGTTACATCCATGCGCATTGACGCGACCTTCGCGCCCGCCGCCTTGAGGCCTGCCGCGACCTCGTCGACACGCGGATCGATGGCGCTGACCACGACCGCGGCGCCCTCCGCCGCGAAGCGTCTTGCCATGGCAGCGCCGATGCCGCCGCTGGCGCCCGTGACGACCGCCGTCTTTCCTTCAAAGCGCTTCTGCATCTTCTCTCCTACCAGCAGACGAAGCCGCCATCGACGATGAGGTCGATGCCGGTGACGAAACTCGAGGCGCTGGCCGCCAGGAACACGGTCGGCCCGACCATCTCTTCCGGCGTCGCCATGCGGCCCATCGGCGTGTCGCGCTTGAAGATTTTTATCTGCTCGGCCACCTCCGGCCGCTTGTTCATCGGCGTCAGCGTGTAGCCGGGGCTGACGACGTTGACGCGCAGGCCGCGGTCGGCCCACTCCATGGCGAGGCTTTTCGACATGTGGATCACGGCCGCCTTCGAGGAATTGTAGTGCGCCTGCGTCAGCCCGCGATTGACGATCGAGCCCGACATCGAGGCGATGTTGATGATCGACCCCCTGCGGCGCGGCAGCATGACGCGCGCCTCGGCCTGGCACGACAGGAACACGCCGCTGACATTGACGTCGTAGAGCTTCTGCCATTTCTCCAGCGACAGCGTCTCGGCGGGCTCGGCGCCGGCGATGCCGGCATTGTTGACGGCAATGGTCAGCGCGCCGAGTTCTTTCTCCAGGCGCTCGATCGCCGCCGACAGGTCGCTCTCGGAGGTCACCGAGCCGGTCAGCACCAGCGCCTTGCGGCCGAGCTCCGATATCTTTTGCGCGGTCTCTTCCAGCCCGCCCTTCGAGCTGTGGCCGAAGCAGGCGATATCGGCGCCGGCTTCCGCGAGGCCGATGGCGATCGCCTGGCCGATGCCGCTGCCGGCGCCCGTCACCAGCGCAACGTCGCCACTGAGATCGAATAGTTTGGTCATTGGTTCCCTCCTGCCGGCTCTCGCGAAATCAAAGGGCGCCAACACTTTGTTGGCGCCCCGCGCGATCCGGTGCCTGGGAGGCTATCACCTGCTGCGCCAAGTTTCGATTCCCCGGGTTCCTCACGTCGATATCAGCTTGTCGCAAGCTCCATCACCGCGACATTGCTGGCTTCGCTGCGCTCGAGGATGCCGCGCTGGCGGCCGCGGCTCAGGACCAGCACGCGGTGCGAGAGCCCCAGCACCTCCTCGAGATCCGAGCTCACCACCACCACCGCCATGCCGGAGCGGGCGAGGTCGGCGATGACGTCGTAGATCGCGGCGCGGGCTCCAACGTCGATGCCGCGCGTCGGCTCGTCGAGAATGAACACCTTGGGGGGCCGTGACACCCATTTGGCGATGATCACCTTCTGCTGGTTGCCTCCGGAAAGTTTTGAGACCGCCTGGTTGGGCTTGCCCTTGACGCCGAGCCGGGAGATGCCGGCCTCGGCGAATTTCTGCACTGCCTTGGGAAACACCCAGCCCTTCGGCGCGACATGGTCGAAATTGCCGAATGCCAGGTTCTCGCCGATCGTCTGCTCCAGCACC
Source organism: Mesorhizobium sp. M4A.F.Ca.ET.050.02.1.1 (assembly GCF_003997725.1). NCBI lineage: Bacteria > Pseudomonadati > Pseudomonadota > Alphaproteobacteria > Hyphomicrobiales > Phyllobacteriaceae > Mesorhizobium > Mesorhizobium sp. M4A.F.Ca.ET.050.02.1.1. Next base: position 436 of record NZ_RZSG01000906.1, on the reverse strand, counting down.
ACGCCTTGCGCCTTGCGATCTTCCGGCACCAGCACGACCCCGGCCTTGATCGCTGCGGCCGGGCCGCTGAGATGCAGAGGCATGCCGGCCACCCGCACCGCACCGGAAGAGATTGGGTCGGCGCCGGCGATCGCCCGCACCAGCTCCGTGCGCCCGGCGCCGATCAGCCCGGCAATGCCAAGGATCTCGCCTGATTTCACCGAAAAGCTGACGGTGTTGAAGCTCTTGTCCGGCGACGACAGATTCTCGACTTCGAGCAGCGTCTCATCGCGCGGCGGCGACAGCTTGGGGAACATGCGCTCGACGCTGCGCCCGACCATCTGCTCGACCACGGTGCGCACCGGGATGTCGGCGCGCTCGTGCCGGGCGACGATGCGGCCGTCGCGCATCACCACCACGCGATCGGCGATCTGCGCGATCTCGTCGAGGCGATGGC
>NZ_RZSG01000905.1:0-2230 GCF_003997725.1 Mesorhizobium sp. M4A.F.Ca.ET.050.02.1.1 | reverse complement strand
CGACCAAGCCGATCCACGGCGAGTGCGGTGGCTTCATGGTGCTGGGCGAGACTCTTGAGGACGCGGCAGGCGACACGCATCCGATGCTTGGCCTGCTCGGCCATTCGACCAGCTTCGCCAAGCGCAAAATGAACCTCGGCTACCGCGAGGCGCGGCTGCGCGCCGCTTGCCCGCTCGGAGCCGAGGGCACGCTGATCCGCGGCCATGAATTCCACTATGCGCAGATGCTCGCTGCCGGCAACGACGAGCCGCTGGCCGACCTTGCCGACGGCCAGGGCAATCCGCTCGGCGCCTCCGGCTATCGGCGCGGCCATGTCAGCGGGACGTTCTTCCATGCCATTGCGAGGGGCTAGGGCATGAAGCTCAAGAACTTTCCCCTTTCGCTCCGGCAAGTCCTCGATGATATCGCCCTTTGCCTGGTCTTCTTCACCAGGCTGCCGCTGCCCGTCTTTGATTTTCGCGGGCGCAGCCTCGCCGCCGCGATCTGGGCCGCCCCGGTCGCCGGGCTTGCCGTCGGACTGATCGGCGCGGTCGTCTACGCCACTGCGGAACGGTTCGGCCTTGCCATGGGTCCGGCGGCAGCACTTGCGCTTGCCGCAACATTGCTCACCACCGGCTGCCTGCACGAGGATGGGTTGTCCGATGTCGCCGATGGCTTTGGCGGCGGCAAGTCGCGCGGTGGAAAACTGGAGATCATGCGCGACAGCCGCATCGGCGCCTATGGCGCGTCGGCACTGGCCCTGTCGCTGCTGATCCGCTGGAGCGCGATTTCGGAATTCGCCGACCCCACACAGGCCCTTCTGGCGCTCATTGCCGCGCACGCCGCCTCGCGCGGATTGCTGGGCGCCTTCATGCATCTCTTGCCCCCGGCGCGGTCCGACGGCCTCTCGGCCGGCGCCGGCGGCGTCTCGGCCGAGGCCGCAATAGCCGGCGCCGTGCTCGGCGCGATACCACTCCTCCTGCTTGCGCCAGGCGGCGCCATTGTCGCGATCGTCCTGCTTGGTCTGCTGTTTGCCGCGTTCCGCGCCCTTTGCCTCAACCAGATCGACGGCCAGACCGGCGACACGATCGGCGCCCTTCAGCAACTTGGCGAGATCGCAGTCCTGCTCGTCGCTTCCGTATCCCTATCCTGACTCTCTTTCGGAGACTTTGCCCCCATGTCTTTCAAATCGCTTGATGAACTTCGCGCTGCCTGCCTCGATCTGCCGGCCGGCAGCGACACCGCGGCCAATGCCGTCGCCCGCCGCCAGGACACGCTGACCAAGCCGCAAGGCAGCCTCGGCCGGCTGGAAACCATCGCCGCCTGGCTGGGGCGCTGGCAGGGCCGCGACATGCCGAAGCTGGACAAGGTGAAGGTCTTCGTCTTTGCCGGCAATCACGGCGTCACCGCGCAGGGCGTCTCGGCCTTCCCGTCGGAAGTCACCGTACAGATGGTGGCGAATTTCGCCGGCGGCGGCGCCGCCATCAACCAGCTCGCCCGCATCGCTGGCGCCGAGCTCGACGTCATCCCGCTCGACCTCGACCATCCGACCGGCGACTTCACCGAAGTGCCGGCGATGGACGAGAAGGCCTTCCTCGCCGCCGTCTCGGCCGGCCATGACGCGGTGACCAAGGATATCGACCTCGTCTGCTTCGGCGAAATGGGCATCGGCAACACCACGCCGGCGGCGGCGATTTCTGCCGCCCTGTTCGGCGGCGGCGCCGAGAAATGGACCGGGCGCGGCACCGGCGTCGACGATGCCGGCCTGGAGCGCAAGGTGACCGCGATCGAAGCCGGCCTCAAGCGCCATGCCGACGCGCTGTCCGACCCGCTGAAGATCGCCGCAGCCCTTGGCGGCCGCGAGCTCGCCGCCATCTTCGGCGCCACGCTCGCCGCGCGCCGCAACAATGTGCCGGTCCTGCTCGACGGTTTTGTCTGCACCGCTGCCGCGGCGCCGCTGGCGCGGCTGCACCCGACCGGCCTCGCCCACACCATCGCTGCCCACGTCTCGGCCGAATCCGGCCACCGCCGCCTGCTCGAAGCGCTCGGCCTGCCGCCGCTGCTCGACCTCGGCATGCGGCTCGGCGAAGGCTCCGGCGCCTGCCTTGCCGTCAACATCGTGCGCTCGGCGCTGGAATGCCACGCCCGTATGGCGAGCTTCGCAGAGGCAGGGGTTTCGGACAAATAGTGACCTAGATGCTGGGGTGCGCTGATGGAGGAACCCTCAAAGATTTTTGGTGATCCCAAACA
>NZ_RZSG01000904.1:0-2232 GCF_003997725.1 Mesorhizobium sp. M4A.F.Ca.ET.050.02.1.1 | reverse complement strand
GTCATAGGGCGCGTTGCCGACATTGAAGCGGGCGACGATGGTCGAGCCGGTGGCGATCTCGGAATTTTCGAGCCCCATCTCTTCGGTCTGCGATACGGCGTCTGAAGCCGTCTCGTGGTCGGTGTCGATCTCGCCGGATTCGAAGGCCGACAGCATGGCGTTGGGATCGGAGCCGTAGTCGACCCATTTGATGCCGTCGAGATGGAACTCGCCTTTCCACCAGGGCTTGTCCTTGCGCTTCACCTCCGCACCGGTCTCGGCATCCCAACTCACCAGTTCGCAAGGGCCGGTGGTGATGGCTAGAGCCTTCTTCGGGTCGCCGTCGCCCTCATAGGAGCGGTGCATGATCAGCGCCGGATAGTCGGCCATGCCGGCGATCAGCGAGATGTCGGGCTTGGGCAGGTTGAGCCTGACGGTGTAGTCGTCGACCTTCTCGATGCCGCCATCGACCGGCTTCTTGGTGTCGGCGTTGACCAGTGCGCCCATGCGCGCGGCGACCGAGTTGCCGGCGACGGAGGCGTCGCACCAGCGGGCGAGATTGTGGATGACGTCGTCGGCGTTGAAGGTGTCGCCATTCGACCAGGTGATGCCCTTGCGCACATGCAGCGTGATTGTCCTGGCGTCGTCGCTGGTCTCCCAGCTTTCCAAAAGCCACGGCTCGAAGCTGAAGTCTGTGTTCCAGCGCACCAGATATTCGTTGCAGTGGCGCGCCACGTTGGACATCTCGACGCCGTCGAAAGTGCGCGGATCCTTGAAACCCTTGACGTTCATGGCGACGCGCAAGGTGCCGCCCTTTTTTGGCTCCTCGGCTCGGGCCGGCGAGGGGGTAAGCACGCCGAGTGCCAGTGCTCCGGCTGCGCTGACGCCGAAGCCGGCCATGATGGCGAAGTATTCGCGCCGGCTGATGCCGCCTTTCCGGAAGTCGGCGGCGATCGGCTCGGCTCGCGGGTGCAGTTTCCTGTCGGTCAGCATGAATTTCATCGTCGTTCCCTCCTGTTGGGCGCCCCGGCCTGTCACAGTGCGGGGACGGATGCGACCGCCGGAGCGCCCTTGGCCTGCGGCGATGATAGGGCGGGGTTACGCCGGGAAATGTTCGCTTTTCCGCAGTTCTTGTGCGCTGTTCCGCACGAGGGTAGCGCCAATCTCCCCCCTTGTGGGGGAGATGCCCGGCAGGGCAGAGGGGGGCGCTGTCCCGCCCAGCATCTCGGCTATTCAGCGCCGCTGCGATGACGAATGGTTTTGAATCCTAAGGATTCTGAGGGGACGCGATCCTTCGCGCCCCCCTCTGGCCTGCCGGCCATCTCCCCCACTTGGGGGCAGATTGGCGCCTCATCGCCGGCGCCCAGCCTGGCAATGTCGGCAATAATCCTCGCAAACGCCTCGCCGGAGCGCGGCACGCTGTTGCGGGCGCGCAGGAAACTGTGCACCAGCAGCGGCTCTTCCTGCCACCAGGCCGAGCCGCCGGCGGCGACGATGCGGCCGCGATAGGCCTCGCCGTCGGAGGACAGCGGATCGCATTCGGCGGTGATGATGAAGGTCGGCGGCAGGCCGGTAAAATCGCTGTCGCGCAGCGGCGAGAAGGTCGGATCGTCCAGCGATTGACCCGGCGCGGACCGGATGCGGCGGTAGAACTCGATATCGCTGAGGCTGAGCAGCGGCGCCTCGGCGTGCTCGATATAGGAGCGGCCTGTCTCGCCGCCGAGTTCTGGATAGATCAGCACCTGACCGGCGGCGCGGCGCTGGCTGCGGCGCGTCGCGTGCGCGACCGCCGCGGCGAGATTGCCGCCGGCGCTCTCGCCGCAGAGCACGATCGGCAGCGCGCTTGTCGCCGCCACCCATTCGAACACGGCGAGGCAATCCTCGAAGGCGGCGGGATGCAGATGCTCCGGCGCCAGGCGGTAATCGGCCGACAGAATCTCGGAGCCGGTGGCTGCGCAGAACTCGGCGCAGATGTCGTCATGGCTGTCGAGGTCGCCGAGCACGAAGCCGCCGCCGTGATAGTAGACGACGATCGCCCGCGACGCCTTGCCGGCCAAACGGTAGCGCCGGATCGCGATGTCGCGGCCGTCGGCGGCGACCACGCCGTCACTCACCGTGACATCAGCCGGACGGCCTGGATGGAAGGCCCGGCACATCGCGTTGTAGACCGCCCGTTGCTCCGCGATCGGCCGCGCCACGATCGCGGAGCAACGGGCGGTCTACAACGCGATGTGCCGGGCCTTCCATCCAGGC
>NZ_RZSG01000903.1:0-2232 GCF_003997725.1 Mesorhizobium sp. M4A.F.Ca.ET.050.02.1.1 | reverse complement strand
GAAAGAGCGCGCCGAAGAGGGGATAAAGCGGCGGATAGAAATGCGATGCGGGCCTGAGATCGAGGACGGCGAAGGCCTTCGCGGACTTCCAGTAGAGACCCTGGTCAATCCATCCCCACCAGCCCAGCGGATATTGCGCATTGTTGCCGGGAACGGAGGGATAGGTCAAATATCTGTACTGATAGAGGCAAAACAGGACGACGAGCGCCAATGGCAACGCCCATGCGTTGACCAGTCTCAGGACTGAAGATCCGCGCATGGAATGTACCGGCTAGGTCTGAGCATGATCGCCGGCAACGATGGCGATGTTCGAACTGAAGGGACCGAGCTTGATCCCCGTCATCCAGATGCGCGGCGCCTTGGCTCCCGGCCATTCTCGCCCGATCAGGTCGCGGCTGAGAAAATCCATGTTCTCCGGCTTGGTCCAATAACCCATCGATGATTTGCCGAGCAGCGCGCGGAATGCGGATGGCGAATAATGCAGAAGCGGCAATCCGGTGTGATGTTCGACCGGGAACCAGCGGTTGGGGACGGTGATGAAGACGGAGCGGGCAACCCGCAGGTGCTCCAGGATGAATTGCCTGCGCTCTTGCACTCCTCCAACATGCTCCAGCACCGCGTTGGACGTCGCTATGTCGAATGACTTGTCGGCAAAAGGCAGCGGCTCGTTGGGAATGATTTGCCGGAAGGTGGCGGAGGGGTAACGTGCCTTGACCTGCTCGCCGGTTCCGATCCCGGCGCAAGTCACTTTTTCTGGCCACGGGTAGGACTTTTCGAGGAAATTGGCGCCTTCATTCTCGTCGTCGGAAACGCCGATATCGAGAACGGTCGTTTGCGGGGAGGGGCGCATCTGTTCAATGAACAGATTGAACATGTTCCGCCTGGCGGTCTTGAGCAGGCGCATCGCAAACGAATTCGATGCCCCGTCGCGATAAAAGACGGAGTCGATATTCTCGTCTCGGGGCGCCCGATCCTGATCAGCGGCCATTTCCATCACCCCAGGCTTCGATGGCCGTTGAAAACCATTCGGTCGTACAGAGCGTAGTTGACGACGAGGCCTGCAATCGCGCCGAGGAGATACGCGGGCACATGGTAGAAATTGGCGTCAATCTTACTGGCCTCGTTCAACACGATGAGGTTCGCACCCATCCCGACGAAGGATGCAATCAGATATTTGCCGTACTCGGCAGTTCTGTTTTGCATGCGGCCGTCAATGAAAGTCATGCTCCGGTTGAGGGCCCAGGTTACCGTCATCGCGACCAGGCTTGCTAGCACGCGGGCGGCGATAATCGAGCCGCCAAAACCGTACACGAAGCCGAAGAACACGGCCGCGTCAGTGACGAACCCAATGCCTCCGGCAAAGAGGAAGCGCGCTATTTTCGCGCTCGTCACGCTCACCGCTGCACCGATCGGTAGGATAGATAGGCAAGCAGCTTCGCCTCCTTGCGGCCGCGCGCGACGCTATCGAGAATGAGGCCGGCGAACACCGAAAGGAATGCGAGGATCATTGCCGCCGATACGGCTATCAAGGTCGGGAAACGAGGCACCAATCCAGTGGAGAGATAGTTGAGGAAAACGGGTGTGCCGAATCCGATTGCTATCAGCGCCAGAACCGCGGCGATCGACAGGAAAAACGGAAGCGGCAGCAGGTCGCGGATCAGGTGGAAAATCACCCACAGGATGCGAAAGCCGTCTTTGTAGGTCGCCAGTTTGCTCAGCGAGCCCGCAGGCCGCTCCTTGTAGTGCGTTTCGACCTCGCTCATGGGAACTCCGAGTTCCAGCGCATGTATGAGGAGTTCGGTCTCGATCTCAAAGCCTGCGCTTACCGCCGGAAAGGTCTTTACAAACCGGCGTGACAGAGCCTTGTAGCCGGACAGCATGTCTCGACTTTGGTCGCCGAAGAACAGCGAAACAAGCGATGTAAGCAGACGGTTTCCGATCAGGTGGCCCGGTCTATATGCCTGCTTGCTGGCATGAATGCGCACCCCGTTCACCTTGTCGTATGGCCCGGACAGGAGCTCGCGGATCATGGCAGGCGCCTCGGAAGCATCGTATGTCGCATCGCCATCGACGATAAGATAGGCGTCGGCGTCAATATCGGAAAACATTCGCCGCACCACGTTGCCCTTGCCTTGCCGGCGCTCGCTGCGAACGATCGCGCCGGCGGACGCGGCTACCGCTGCCGTGTCGTCGATCGAGTTGTTGTCGTAGACATAGATGCGGGCGTTTGGC
>NZ_RZSG01000902.1:0-2233 GCF_003997725.1 Mesorhizobium sp. M4A.F.Ca.ET.050.02.1.1 | reverse complement strand
GCATCGTACCCAGCGCCTCGAGCCCGTAGGTCACCAGGCCGGATGGCTTGCCAGTGGCAAGCCATCCGGCCTGGTGACCTACGGGCTCGAGGCGCTGGGTACGATGCGCATCGAGAAGGGCCATGTCACCGGCGCCGAGATCGACGGCCGCACCACGGCGCGCGACCTGCATCTCGACTGGATGCTGTCGAAGAAGAAGCCCTTCATCGGCTCGGCGATGATGGACCGCGAGGGCCTGATCACGCCTGACCGGCTGCAACTGGTCGGCCTGGTCTCGCTCGACAACCGCCCGTTCAACGGCGGCGCGCATATCGTCGAGGAACTGGACGAAGCCAATCCACGCGATTCGATCGGCCACATAACCGCCTGCTGCTATTCGCCGGCGCTCGGCAAGCATATCGCGCTAGCGCTGGTCAAGGGCGGCAAGGCCAGGCACGGCACGCGCGCTTTCGTCTCGGACCCGTTGCGCAATCGCTTCGGGCCGATCGAGATCGTCTCCAACCACTTCTACGACCCGGACGGGAGCCGCATGCATGGTTGAACGTCAATCTCCGCTCGAGCCGGAGTACCACCCGGGCTCGCACGGCAATTTCGAACATGGCGTCGACGTCATCCTGTCTGAGACGCGGCCGGGCTCGATCCTGCAGCTCGCCGCATGGCCGGGCGAGGAGAAGCGCCTTATGTCGGCGATATACAAGGTCGCGGGCCTTGCCCTGCCCGACGGCGCCGGCGGCGGCGTCACCAACGGCGGCAGATCGGCATTCGGCATCGCGCCAGGCAAGTTCACCGTCATCGACGACGCCGAGGGCCTTGCGGCCGCGTTCAGCGGCGTCGTCACGCCGGACGTGGGCACCGTCACCGACCTGTCGCATGGCCGCACCGCGATCCGCATCGCCGGCCCGAAGGCCGAATGGGTGCTGGCGAAGTTCTTTGCCATCGATTTCGCGCTGCCGGCCTTCCCGGTCGGCGCCGGCCGCTCGACCACCCATCACGACGTCTTCGCGCAGATTCAGCGCACCGGCGCCGACCAGTTCGACATCTATGTCTTCCGCTCCTTCGCCCGCTCCTTCTGGAAGGCGCTGTGCCACGCCAGCGAGGAAGTCGGCTACGAGGTGCAGTAGCTCCGGCTGGCACTACGGACGGCCACAACTGCTGCTTGAGGCTTGGGCCAGCCGGGCCGATAGATAGGCAATCACGGGCTCTTGCCGGAGCAGGTGCCCGTCCAGGCAACCAGTTCGACCATATCCTCCATGACCGCAGAGACTTCGGTGACGGCCACCACCCGCTTTGCTCCGGCGGGCGAGATGTCGATGCTGTTGCCGGCAACGGTCGCCTGCGGCGTCTTCATGACCAGCCTCGACCAGAATGTAGTGGTGACCGCACTTCCCGGCATCGGTGAAAGCTTGGCCCGCCCGCCGAGCCAGCTTGGCCTTCTGATCACCGTCTATGTAGCCAGCCTGATCATTCTCGGCGGCTGGGCGGCGGACCGCTTCGGCCTGCGCAACGTGTATTGCTTCGCCCTTCTCGTCTTCGCCAGCGCCTCGGCACTTTGCGGCCTCTCGGAGAACATCTGGATGCTGGTCGCCTCGCGCGCCCTGCAGGGTTTTGGCGGCGCGCTGATGGGCACGCTCGGCCAAGTGGTGATCCTGTCGAGCTTTCCGCGCGACCGCACGCTCAAGATCAACATGTACATTTCGCTGGCCGGCCAGTCCGGACCATTGGTGGGCCCGCTGGTCGGCGGCACGCTCACCACCTACGTCTCGTGGCGCTGGATCTTCTACATAAACATCCCGATTGCGCTCATTGCCGCGCTGCTCGCCGCCTCGCTGTTCCCCTCCGCGACCAAGCCGGTCCGCACCCCGTTCGACTTTCCGGGCTTCCTGCTAGTCGGCAGCGGCATGGCGCTGCTCGTCTTCGGCATGGATTCGCTCGCCGCCAAGGACGCCGCCGCCGGCATCATCGCCGCCGAGCTGGGTGCGGCCGTCGCCATCCTGACCGTCGCGTCCTTCTATTGCCTGCGCGTCCGCAATCCGCTGCTCGACCTCAAGCTGCTGCGCATCCGCACCTTCCGCGTCAGCTTCCTGACCGGCGGCGGCCTCGACACGATCGGGCTGAGCTCCGTCGTTTTCCTTCTGCCGCTGATGTTCCAACTCGGCTTCGGTATGAGCGCGGTGCAGGCGGGATCGCTGACCTTCGTCGCCGCGATCGGTTCGTTGCTGACGCGCTTCATGAT
>NZ_RZSG01000901.1:0-2235 GCF_003997725.1 Mesorhizobium sp. M4A.F.Ca.ET.050.02.1.1 | reverse complement strand
GTCGGCAGCGTCAACCTGACCGCCTCTCCGACGATTAGGTCTTCCGGATCGCAGGTCATGGCGATGGCCTTGCCGAACAGCGTCGGTCCGGTCGGGCACAAGGCTGTCGGCCCGTAATATTCGCGTTTGACGTTGGCGCAGACCAACTCGATGGCCTTGGCCATGGCCCTGTGGCGCATGGGGGCGGCGACCACGCCGAGGCTGGTGTCCCATGGCGTCGAGCTCAGCAAGTCACGAAACACCGACAGGCGGCCCTTTTCGCGCGGAACGCCGCGCAGGAATTCATAGGAAAGGTCGGCGTAGACGCCGCCCCGTTCGTAGAGCAGGCAGTATTTGGCGAGGTCTGCCTTGTAGGTGTAGGGGCGCAAGGTGCGGAAAGCCGATAACACCTCGGCGTCGAAATGCGCCGCGATGAACTCGCTCAATTCGGCTTCCCCGAACAGGACATGCTGCTCGCCCGGATGCGCGGCCTTGAACGAGCGGATGTTCTCGCTGACCCGTTCGGGAAGGTCAGCGCTCTGATCGTCCGTTATGAGAATGCTGAATAGCGGCATGAGCTCTCGACCGTCAGCGCGAGGTGAACGCGGTCAGTTTCTCCCAGTCGCGCCATTGATGCGGCCAGCTTTGCAAATAGGGCAGATGCCGGTCGGCAAACTCCTGCGCGGCGCTTTGGATCATCTCGGCCTTGTCCCGATAGCGGGAGAGATCGATCGGGCGCTCGACGACCACGTGCAGTTGGCCGGTGCTGTCGTCGCGCCCGACAAAGACCGGCAACAGCGGAGCGCCGGCGATCTTGGCCAGCCGGGGCGCGCCGCTGGCCACTTCCATGCCCGATTCGCCTATTCGCGCCGTGACCAGCACTTCGCCCTCCCAGGCTCCGGCGGTTATTGAAACGAACTTGTTGGCGCGAAGCAACCGACGGGCCTCGTTCATGCTGGCAGCAGGATCGGCGCGGTCGATCACGACGCGGCCGGCCGCGTATCTCAGTTCCGCGCCAATCCTGATCGGGTTCAGGAAGCGGATGCCGAAACGCGACTTGGTGAAGCCATGCTCTGGCCGGCTGACGTGAAACACCTCGAACCCGGCCCTGGCGAAGGCCATCTTCGCCGCCAGCGCATTGAAGCTGAAATGCGCGATCCACAGCACCGCGCCATGGCCTGCATCTTGCGCGGCTTCGAGATGCTCGATGCCTTGCAGCGCTATGGCCGGGTTCCACCCACCGAGCCGTTCGCGCAGGATCTGTATGTGATGCTCGTGACGCGTCGCGCGGACGCCGCGCAGATCGTCATTGCCGGCCAGTCCGAACGAGCGAAAGGTCTGCAGGACCCGGCTGTCCCGGTTGGCGAAAGACGCGCCGCCCAGCCGCGCCATGGACAGGCAGATCGCTCGCCATTCGCGCTCGGGAACGAGCCGGGAGACAATCGCCAAAGCAGGGAGTTGCAGCAGGAATTTGAGGTCTTCCAGCGCAAATATCTTCCTGGCCCCGGAGGCCCGTTTTCTCTTGCGTATGTTGAATTCCAAGCCGGGTCCCCACCCACGCACCTTGCTTACGGGGGGTCGGCGGGCAAATAAACTGCCGATTCCCAAAGCGCAGGCGCTACTAGCATGACCGATCGCCGGCATCAAAGGCTCTCTTGTCATCCGGGCACGGCTTTGGCGATTGCCCGAAGCCCGGCCATCATGGTAACGAGGGCGCGCGCGGGTATGATGTAATGGTAGCCTGTCAGCTTCCCAAGCTGAACGCGCGGGTTCGATTCCCGCTACCCGCTCCAGCTTGTGCCGCGCCGTATTCACTCATCAGTGGCTCGATGAACTCGAACCGGCCAACGCCGGCAGGCTTGCGCATGGAACGCCCCGCAACTCGAATTTGATTCAATATCGCAGGACGGTTTCCGTTCCGTTAGCCGTTGCTAAAAAGACCGCCGGCCGAAGCCGGCGGCAGGGTCTACTGTGTCACCAGAGGTACGATCTGGTAATAATCAACGGCTCCAGCCGGCTTTTGTTTCAGCATTCGATAAAATGTGAAACCCGCCGCCAATCACATGGCAGCGGGCCTTTTCACAAGGGACCGGAAGGATGGAGGGGACATGCAATCCGGCCGGCATTTCCAACGAGACGTGCAAGTTTTTGTTCCGACGCAATTTAGCAAAATTGAATATTCCAATGATCGGCCTATAATTTGCCAGCCGGCAACCTACCCCGTTTGCCGGTTAGGCCCGGCGGTCAAACCCCTGT
>NZ_RZSG01000900.1:0-2238 GCF_003997725.1 Mesorhizobium sp. M4A.F.Ca.ET.050.02.1.1 | reverse complement strand
GTCGCTGGTCGGCACGGCCGAGGCCCGCGTCGGCCATCCCTGGACGCCGCGCAGCGCCGCCGGTGTCGCCCGCCGCAACACGACATGGCGGGTGCTGAGGCACACCACTGCCTGGGTCGCGACCTTGCCGGCCGGCTGCGTCCGCACCAAGGTCAACGGCTTCGACGTCTGGCGTTGCGGCGGCACCTACTACCGGGCCTATCAGGGCCGCTACATAGTGGTCGTCGTCGATTGACGATCGGCCTCGGGCTAAACCTCGCCGAGGGCAAGTCGCACGCCTTCGGCGAGATGCTCGGCATCTGCCCGGTTCTCGAAGGGCACGCCGCGCAGCGCGTAGTCGAGCGGCGCAAAAGCATCGCCCTCCTCGATGAGGGCGATCTGCCGCCGCGCCTTCTCCATGTCGCCCATCTGGGCATAGCAGGCCGCCAGTCGCGTCCGGATCCAGGGTGCCGGACGCGTGGCCAGTTCCAGCGCTTCCGCCGCCTGCCGGTATTCCCCCATCATGTAGAGCGCCAGCGCACGGTCGAACTGGTACCAGTGCGGGTGCAAGGGATCGATGCGGATGCCGCGCGCCAGCCAGGTCAGCGCCTCCAACGGGCGGCCGCGCATGGTCAGCAGCATGCCCATCTGCTCGATGCTGTCGGCATCGCAGGGATTGAGCCGCAACGCGATGCGCATGTGGTGCTCGGCTGCCTCGTGGTCGCGCATGTAGAGGCGGATCAGCGATTGCACGCGATGGCCGGTCGGCTGGTCCGGCGACAAGGCCAGGCCCTTGTCGGCAAGGTCCCGCGCGTTCTGCAGCACCGCGTCGCTGGCGCGGCCGAACTCCCCGTCCAGCGAGCGCGCCAGGGCGAGATAGGTGTAGGCCAGCCCATAATTCGGATCCTTGGCGATGGCCGCCTCGAACAATGCCTCGGCGCCGCGCTGGTCGGTCTGGGCCGGATCGCGCAGCAGCGCAAAACCGCGCAGCAGAAGCTCATAGGCGGCGAGGCTGGTCACCGGCTTGCGTGAGGCCTGTTCCAGCCCGGCATTGGTGACCCGCGTGACCAGCCGGCTGACGATCTGCTCGACGATCTCGCCTCCGGTCGCGAACAGACCAGCGCCCTGCGACTGGTAGCGGTCGCCCCAGAGCTGGCTGGCGGTCGCGATGTCGACCAGGCTGACGGCCACCACGACATGCTCGCCTTGCCGGCGCAGCGACCCTTCGACCAGGTAGTCGGCGCCGATGCGGGCACGGATCTGCGGCCACTCGCCACGGCCGAAGGAGGAGAAGGAAAAGCTCGAATTGCGCGCCAGCACGGTGACTGTACCGAAGCGGGCCACGCCGTTGATCAGATCCTCGGCAAAGCCGTCGACCATCGCTTCGTCGGCCGGATTGCCGCTCTCGTTGCGAAAGCGAACGACCGCCACGATCGGCTGGGAGCTCATCTCGGGCGGGGGTTCCGCCTCCCCGGCAAGCATGTAGCCGCGCTTGGAGACGGTGCGCACCATTTCTTCGCCAAGCACCTTGCGGATTTCGCGCACCGACTGCGTGAGCGAGTCCTCGGTGACGTAGACGCCCGGCCAGACAACGTCCATCAACTCCGCTTTCGGCACGACACGGCCCATGTTTCGGGCAAGATGCGAAAGCAGGGCGTAGGCCTTCGGGCGCAGGAACAGCGGCTCGTTGACGCCGCGCAACGTGCCCATGGCGAGGTCGAGCGTGAACCCGCCAAACCGGTATACCTGATCGGCAGCCGCCGTGGTCATCGGGACGCCCCTTCCCCGGACACTGGATCATGCCGCTTCGATTCCCACATCGACGGGGCATGACCGACGCATTATTGCGCAGTGCGCAATTTGGATCAAACTGACTGTCCGCGCGGGCATTATCGTCGGCCGGCCAAATGCGAGGAACCATGCACCCGACCGAGAAAGCGCTGTGGTTTGTCGAAAGCCATCTGCCGGACGCGATTTCGCTTGACGATGTCGCGCAAAGCAGCGGCGTGTCGCGTTTCCATGTGACGCGCGCGTTCGGCGCCGCCACCGGGCGCTCGGTGATGGGCTACATGCGCGCGCGCCGCCTGAGCGAGGCGGCGCGCAAGCTTGCCGGCGGCGCGCCCGATATTCTTTCGGTCGCGCTCGAAGCTGGCTACGGCTCGCATGAGGCTTTCACCCGCGCCTTCCGCGACCAGTTCGGCACCACGCCGGAACTGGTGCGCGCGCAAGGCTCGACCAACACCCTAGACCTCGTGGAGC
>NZ_RZSG01000008.1:0-34847 GCF_003997725.1 Mesorhizobium sp. M4A.F.Ca.ET.050.02.1.1 | reverse complement strand
GCCGCAGAGTTGCCGGTCTGGCTGCACAGATACAATTGGCACCGTCCCCACGGGAGCCTAAAGTCCAAAACACCTATCAGTCGCCTCGCTCTAACCGAGGACAACCTGTTGAGGCTCCACAGCTAGCGATCCCACCAGTTGAGTTGCTCCAAGTCGGTGTCTAGCTTTCTACATTCTGTGTCCGACGCTGGACAAGAATGTTGCAATCCCGACCAGCAAGTCAGCGCAGGCGCCACCTGTTGCCCAGCAAACGGCAAGGATTATCGAAAGACGAATTCGGCACGGAGCTTGCACCAACGATTGCATGCAAATGCCGACAGCATCTCATGAACGGTCTCTCGATTCTGGCGCGGTTAAATCGCGGCCGGTTCCAGATCATGTCCCGCCCGAAATGGTGAGGGACTTCAGCCTGTTTACGTCGCCCGGCATGTTGCCGACCGCTAACGGGGATCCGCATGCAGCGGTTGCTTGCGTTCATGCCGGGCCTCCGATCTTTTATTCAACCAGCAACACGCGCGACGGTCGGGGTACCTGGGTCATCACTCGCGCGAGCGACCAGCGCCGGGTGCTGCAGGACACCGAAACGTTTTCCAGCCATCGCAGCATCTTCGCCTCTGTGCTCGGCGAGAGCTGGCCGATGATCCCGCTTGAGCTCGATCCGCCATTCCACGGTGTTTTTCGCTCACTGCTCAATCCGCTGCTTTCGCCAAAGCGGGTAATGGCATTGGAGCCGGCTGTCCGGGAACGAGCGATCAAGCTGATCGACAGGATCGCCGCATCAGGCACGAGCTGCGACATCATGAAGGATTTTGCAGTTCCGTTCGCGGTCAATATCTTCCTTCGCTTTATTGGGCTTTCGGACAACGGACTAGAAACATTTGTCGGCTGGGCTAGAGATCTGCTCCACGGCGATAAGGAGCAACGACCACCCGCAGCCCGGACGATCGTGGCCTTCATCGACGAACTTGCCACCGAGCGCCGCAAGGAGCCGGTCGATGATTTCATGACCTTCATCGTGAAGGCAAAGGTCGAGGGTCGTCTGCTCAGTGACGAAGAAGTCCGTGGCATCGGCGTGCTTGTGTTCGTCGCGGGACTCGACACGGTCTCAGCAGCCATATGCTTCGACTTGGCCCATCTCGCGCGCAACCCCAAAGATCAGGAATTGCTACGAAGCGAACCGGACCGGATTGCCGTCGCTGCGGAAGAATTGCTGCGCGCCTATTCGACCATTCAGATGATCCGAGTGGCAACGAAGGATGTCGACTTCAAAGGCGCGCCGATCCGCAAGGGAGACTATGTTTCCTGTGCCACGATGATTGCCAATCGTGACCCGGCGGAATTCGAATGCCCGAATGAGATCGATCTGGCGCGCGAGGACAACCGGCACGCTGCCTTTGGCTATGGTCCCCATCGTTGTCTTGGCTCACACCTTGCCCGGCGGGAGATTGTCATTGGCCTGGAGGAGTGGCTGGCGCGCATCCCAGCCTTTCGGATCAAGACAGGGACTGAACCTATCACCTTCGGCGGCCATGTGTTCGGGATCGAGAATCTGATCCTGGACTGGTCCTGAAGTTTCAGCCAACGACATTGGAGTTCGCTATGCGTGTCGTCGTACATAAAGCCAGATGCCAGGGTCATGCGCGCTGCTGGGCGCGGGCGCCGAGAGTCTTCAAGCTTGATGACGCCGGCTACATCTTGCCCGGTGATATTGATGTTGCCGATGGGGAGCAACTGCTTGCCTCAAAAGGGGTACGAGCCTGCCCCGAACAAGCTCTGGAAGTTGACGAGCCCCCCGCTAACTCAGTTGTAGAGAGAGACACACGCAAAGTGCAGACTGGCATCGGGAAGGATAAAACAATCATACAATTCGCGACAGACCCTGTCGACCACGCGAAAATTACCGAACTGCGTGACCGAGAGGCGATCCGCAACTGCCTGTATCGGTACTGCCGCGGGATAGACCGCGCCGATGAGGCGGCGCTGCGTAGCGCATACTGGCCCGAAGCGTATGACAGGCACGGTCCCTATTGCGGACCGGCAGAGGACTTCATCCAATTTGCTCTCGGTCTGCCGGGGCACCGTAACATCCATCAAATCACGAACAGCCTGATCGACTTCATCAGTTCAGCAGAGGCCGCGGTCGAGAGCTATTTCACCGCGCTGCAACGCGGACCGGATACAGACCAAGAAATACGTCAGACGCTGCTTTGCGGCCGTTACTGCGATCTGTTTCAGAAGAGGCAGGACGAGTGGCGAATTGCGGAACGGACAGTCGTCTACGATTGGGTTGAGGAGCAAATCCCGCCAGCGATTCTTGAGGCAGATAGGTTCGGCCGGCGACAGCCGATTGGAGCACAACATCCAGACGATCCCATCTACCAGTTGCTCAAGGGTCACATCCCCACCGACCAAGATGGCGTCGAGGGTCCCCAACTGGGAGCTGCATAAGTGGGTAGAAATGGAGGATGAGCGCCCTACGGGAACGACATCTGTGTGGGGCCGCAACTGGCGGTCACTGCAACGATTTGGCTCGGCCCTTCATTCCGCCCAAGGTTGATGGGCTGAGATCACAAGCGGTCATCGTGGAGAAGCTCTCGTGAAACTGGCAGCACGCACCGTAATCATCACAGGCGCTGCGGGCGGGATCGGCCGTGCCCTGGTCGATATCCTTGCCGCGGACGGAGACACTGTAGTTGCGGTGGACCTTCCGGGCAGTGGTGTGGTTGAACTGGCTCGGGATCTCGGGTCGCCGCACGTCGGTCTGGAGTGCGATGTGTCGCGAGAGAAGGACATGCTCTCACTTTTCGGCCAGGTCGAAGCACGGTTCGCGCAAATCGATGTCCTCATCAACAATGCGGCGGTTGGACCCACGATGGATAGGATCATCGACACCGCTGTCGATACCTTCCGACGCGGCGTGACAGTGAACCTTATTGGGCCATTCGTTATGGCCCGGGAAGCGGCGCGGCGCATGAAGCCGGGCGGTGCGATCGTCAATGTGGCTTCGATGGCGGGCGTGGTCGGCAATCCCAGGCGCAACGCCTACGCAGCCTCGAAAGCTGGCGTGATCTCGTTGACAAAGTCCCTTGCATGCGAGTGGGCTATGCGAGGAATCCGCGTCACGGCGGTGGCGCCGGGCTCCGTCCGCACCCCAATGGTCACAGAACTGGCACGCGCTGGCAAAATGGACCTCGCGGCGATACGCCGCCGCGTGCCGATGGGGCGCTTGGCTCGCCCCGACGAGATCGCCAGGGTCGTGCGTTTTCTGAGCAGCACGCAGGCGCGCTACATCACCGGCTCGGTGCTGGCAGTCGACGGAGGCTGGATGTCATTCAACCAGCCGGGGGATGCTCACCCGCCGGTGGATGGTGCGCTCCAAGCCGAGCTCTCCTGTCCGGCCGAATGCACAGATGCGCGAATCGTGCTCGTCACCGGTGGCGCAAAAAGCATTGGCGCGGCCGTCGCTCGCCGCTTTGCCGCGAACGGCGACACCGTCGTGATTGCTGATAAAGATGGCACTGCAGCGGCAGAGCTGGCTACATCGCTCCCCGGCAAGCATCTGGCGAAATCGCTGGACGTGGCCGTCGAGAGCGATGTGGTGTCGATGTTCGAAGAACTGAGGGGACGCTTCGGGTATATCGATGTTCTGGTCAATAGTGCTGATACCGCCGACAGGATTGTGCCTGCGATCGAGCAACTGTCGAAACAGCTCGAACACGTCCTGGATGTCAACCTTACCGGCGCCTTCACCTGCGCGCGCGAAGCGATCAAGGCTATGCGCCCGGGCGGCGTGATCCTCAATCTCGGGTCGATCGACAGCTTTCTGCCGTTCGCGCCGCGCCATGCCTACGGCGCCTCCAAGGCGGGGATGGATATGCTGACCCGTTGCATGGCGGCCGAACTCGGGCCGGTCGGAATTCGGACAGCCACCGTCGCTCCTGGCCACATCCGCACGCCCGCACTTGCTCAGTTGGCCAAAGCCGGCCGCATCGACCTGACAGCAATCGGACGACGCATCCCCATGGGCAGGATGGGACGGCCAGAAGACGTCGCAGATGCATCGTTCTTCCTTGCTTCGTCTGACGCCTCATACATCAACGGCTCGATCCTCTACGTGGACGGCGGCTGGACCTCGTTCGGTGATGCGGGAAACGCCAGCGAACTCTATGACGAATGTTTTGCGGAGGCCGCAGGTTAATTGCCAGGCCTTCGCAGGGCGACCGGCCGAGCATTATGAAGCCTCGGCTCCACGACGCACCTGAGGTGCTTGAGATCCAAGCATGTGCATGCCGAGCACATTCCCGGTCGGCTGACGTGTCTATAACGAGGAGAAATCATGGAATTTGCCACTTTCATTCTGGCCGCCCAGCGTGGCTATCACCAATCCTCAGAAAGCGTCATCCGCAACTCCATCGAACAGGCCGTCGCTTCGGAGCAGGCTGGGTTCAACACCGCGTGGTTTGCTGAGCACCACTTCAACAATTACAGCCTCATACCATCCCCGCTGATGATGGTGGCGCACTGCGCCGGCTTGACAAGCACGATTCGCCTGGGCACTGCCGTCTGCGTGCTGCCGCTTTACCAACCGCAGCGCCTGCTGTCCGAGATCGGCTTCGCCGACATCGTTGCGAACGGCCGTCTCGAGCTCGGCGTAGGCTTGGGATACCAGCAGTTCGAGTTCGAACGGTTCGGCGTGGACATCGATGAGGCGCCGGCCGTCTTTTCGGAATACCTGGACATCATTCTCAAGGGCCTCAACCAAAACGTCTTCGAACACGACGGCCAGTATGAGAAGATCCCCCCAACAGCGATTTCGGTCCGCACAGTCCAGCAGCCGACGCCGCCTATCTGGATCGCTGGCGGAGCCGCACGGATGGCTCGGGCCTACCGCGAGGGGCACAATTTTTTTGTCACAGCCTTCCACGACGGCTTAGAGACTTTGACCACACTGCGTGAATCAGTCGAGAGGGCGGCGGCATCCGAGGAAAAGAACGTCACCGACGTCAAGATATCGCTGCTGCGCTGCTGCTATGCCAGCCACGACGAGTTGGAGATCAACAGCTATCTCGACAATGCCCGCTTCCAGCGCCGGCTTTCTGAAGCCCTGCATCAGCGCCGCCAACAGAGCCACGATGGCTACCTGCTGCAGGAGACACCGACCCAGCAGGATCTGTCCTTCGAGACCATGCGCAAAAATTTGCCGATTGGCAGCGTAAATCGCGTGATTGATCGCCTGCTGGAAGAGATCGATATCTTGAAACCGGACCAGATCGCAGTTCAGACTCAATTGGGCGACTTCGACCAAAAGACGATGCTGCGCCAGATCGAGCTCTGGGGCGACAAGATCATCCCTGCGGTCAACAAGGCGCTTTGTCATGCCGGAAGCTGAAGCCGGCCGTTACGATGATGGCTGCCTATCCAGCGCGCAATGGCGTGGGTCCGAGCTAGGGAGGAGCTTCGATCAGCATGTGCTGCCCTGCGTACATTCACGTTCGCTTGAGGAGGTCCAGGCGGGCGAGGTGTTGGCGACGGAGGGGACAGGCCTTTCGTCTGTCGAATTGCGTGATGTCTTGGCCGCAACTTTCCCGTCTACCTCCAGCAGCGTATTCGCTTTGGAGGAGTTGAGCGAGCCCGAGCCGGAACTGGAAGAGGAGCTGCTACGCCGGCTGCTGCTAGCGCATGCTGCGCCGGCCGACCCGGCGAGCGGCCGCTTGGCCAAGATCATCGCCCGGCGTGCGATGCGCACGGACCATCTTTGGCGGGATCTTGGCCTCTCAAATCGCGCTGAGCTCAGCCGCCTGCTTGCCAGACATTTTCCCGCGCTGGCGGCAGGCAACACAGAAAACATGAAATGGAAAAAGTACTTTTACCGCAAGCTGTGTGAGGCCGAAGGCTTTTCGTCATGCACTGCACCCAGTTGTCGGGAATGCCAGGACTTCGAAAGCTGCTTCGGCCCGGAGGAAGTTGAGAGTCGCCTCTCGCCGACCAGGAATGCCGGTTAGTCACTTCGCTTGATCGCAGCTGCGGACAAACGCTTATCGCGGCGCCGTAGTATGGAGGAAGGGATGTTCATCGCCTCGCGATATTTGGTGACGGTACGGCGAGCGACATTGATGCCGGTCTGCTTGAGCTGAGCAACGATGTCTTCGTCGGAAAGTACCTTGTCGAGCGATTCTTCGGCGATGATTGCCTTGATCCGATGGCGGACAGATTTGGCGGAGTGCGCGTCGCCGCCCTCGCAGGATGCGATTGTCGCTGTGAAAAAATACTTCAGCTCGAACACCCCGCGCGGAGTTAACATGTACCTGTTCGAAGCCACCCGGCTTACCGTCGACTGGTGCATTTTGATCCCGTCAGCGACATTTTTGAGACAGAGAGGCCGCAGATGGGCGACGCCGTGTGTAAAAAAGGCATCCTGCTGGCGCACGATTTCGGTCGCAACCTTAAGGATCGTCTTAGCGCGCTGCTCGAGGCAGCTGATCAGCCAGTTCCCTTTTTCCTGGCAATGGTCGAGAAACGCTTTGCCTTCCGGATTTTGATTGGTCAGCTGCGAGATTTCGGCGACATAGGTGTGGTTGATCAACACTTTGGGCAGCGTGGCCGGATCAAGCTCCACCCGCCATCCACCTTCGGACTTGGGCATTACCCAGACGTCCGGTACGATGGTTTCCGGCGTCCCGGACTGGAACCGGTCTCCAGGCTTGGGATCGAGCGCGCGGATTTCGTTCCTCATGTCGAGGAGATCCTCCTCGTCGACTCCGCAACGCTGCTTCAATCCCTGAAAATCCCCCCGTGCAAGCATCTCGAGATTGGCGACCAAAGCTGCCATAGCCGGGTCGAACCGGTCTTGCTGGCGCAGCTGAATCTCCAGGCATTCGCTGAGAGTTCGCGCAAAAATCCCCGGCGGATCAAATTGCTGCAAGATTCCGATGACCCGTTCCACATCAGCTTGCCGAACGTTTAACCTCCTGGCCAGATCGAAAAGGTTTACCTGAAGATAGCCAGTGTCCTCCAGATGGGCGGCGAGCTGTCCGGCAATCAGCCGCTCCTGGGGGGTGAACGGGGTGAGGGCGACCTGGCGGGCGACATGGTCGTGCAATGTTTCGGTGTGGGCGGTAAACTCCTCGACGGCAGGTCGATCGTTGCCGCTACTGCGTTGCGACTTCCATTGCCCGCGCCCGCCAGACGGCCCGCCAATGGGCGATTCGCCGATTTCGCTTCTGCTTTGACTGCTCCGCTGATCCACCCCTGACAGCGGCGAATCGTCGTCAAACGGGTCAGGCTTCAAAACGGGGTTCCTCTCGAGTGCCTGCTGCACGAGCTGATGGAGTTCAGTATGCGTCAATCGCAGCAAGCGAATAGCTTCAATGGCTTGAGGCGATAAGACCATACGTTGCTTCTGGCGTTGAAGCAGGCTTGCTGAGAGATGCATGTTGAACCGTAATCTGCCGAGGATGCTCTAGTGTGTGCTTGGGTTGTGTGAGACTTGCCACTTCTGGGTCATGCCGCCGCCTTCAGTTTGTCGAGAACGTTTTGCGGGGATGAAACGCCATAGGGGTCCGTCTCGCAGTTGTCACAGAAGCCTTCCTCCTCGAACCACTGCTCCACCACGCCATCGTCGATCAGAGCGGCGTATCGCCAGGAGCGCATGCCAAAGCCCAGATTGTCCTTCGCGACCAGCATGCCCATTTTGCGCGTGAACTCGCCCGACCCGTCTGGGATCAGCTCGATCTTCTGCAGCCCCAAGGACTTTCCCCACGCATTCATGACGAAAGCATCGTTGACCGAGACGCAGTAGATCGCGTCAATTCGCAGTTCCAGAAATTGATCATAGAGTTTTTCGAAATCGGGCAGTTGGAAGGTCGAGCAGGTCGGGGTGAAGGCGCCAGGCAGCGAGAACAGGATGACGCGCTTGCCCCCGAAATAATCGTCGGAGGTCTTGTTCTCCCACCGATAAGGATTTGGCCCCCCGATCGACTCATCGCGAACACGCGTGCGAAAGGTCACGAGAGGAACGTTCTTTCTGTCGGTCATTGATTTGCTCCCAGGCCAAAGTGGTACGGTGCATTTTTCGGTTAAACTGAAGCGGCATCGACTTCGGTCGACAGTTCCGGCAGCCTCGCGCCTTGGCGTGGTTGCCTCGGACCGGTCTTGTGCAAGACCGCCCCCGAGCAGGCACGTTTAAAGGCGACGAGCTTCCGCGGAGACGGGGAATTTCGCTCGCGTGCTTTATCGAGCTTTGAGAGGTAGGCATGGTCTGCAACCGTGATTTTGACTGCGTTCTATCGACCGAGTCGCAAGCGCCATGCCAATTGACCCGATGCCTTGGGTTCACTTCGGTTTTTGCAGCAACTTTCGTGTTGTGCAGTAATGCCGGTCGATATTATTGCTCAAGCAGCACTGGAAATTGGGTGCGACTCCGTTCGGCAAACCCGGCCTTTGTCCGAAGCCGGACACGAATGTCGGAAATAGCCAAACGCCAGGATCTGGGGCGGGTTAAGAAACGTTGCCGTGGGCACCGGCTTCAGCACAATTGCGCCACGCGAGCATGGCTCCCAGCGTCAATGCCGTGCAGCAGCGAGACGAAGTCACTGCAGAATATCAACCTCTGCGAAGTCGTTGAAACCCAGCATGTGCGAGCCGTTCGAGGCGCAGATCAAGGCATGCTCGAGGAAGAGCTCGTGCTCTCGGCAGCAAGTGTTGCGACGTCTGACAAGGATCGTCGCGCTTCAAGGAAAAGAACCTGAATGGTGCACGGCTTGTGAAGGCCGGCGCATGGAAATGGCTGGGCTGATCATCCTCCATGAGGGTTGAATGAAGAGCTGGCCCCTATCTCCCTCAGCTGCAACGGGGGGAGGTAGGGCATGTCCGTCTATCGCGCTGGGTAACATTCCTCGGTGAGGCAATAAGGGGGAGCAATTTCTCATTTCGGCAGACACGACCCAGCTCTCCTTTCATGCGCTGATTCCCCCAAGGGAAATCGCGACTCCAGGCTTCCTATGCAGCGAATCGCGGTGCTGTCCGATGTCCGACAATGTCGGATGCGGATCGTAGCTGGGCTAGATCCGTCACTTTGCCTCGATGGTTTCCCACTGGCCTTATATCTGCTTCGCCCCAAATGCGGCGACATAACCTGTGCGGCATCTGTGAATGGATCGACTTCAATCGAGACCTCGGAGGTCCCGATGCGCGAAGGGAGCTTGCCGATATGACGGCCACCATAGCGAACCACGGTCCGGACGACGAGGGGACTTGGATCGGCGGGCCTGCGGCGCTGGGACACCACCGCCTGGCAATCATCGATATCCAGGGCGGCCGTCAGCCGAGGATGCTCCAGGAGGATGGCCGACCTGACTTGGTGCTCGTCTACACGGGTGAGACTTACAACTACCGCGAGCTGCGTCAACAGCTGGCCGGCCTAGTCCATCGCATGAACACGAGCAGTGACACCGAGGTGGTGCTGCACCGCCCCCGCGAGTGGGGCTCTTCGGCGGGTACACTTTTTTCACGAAATCCGTGAATGTTTCTCGCGACATCATCCCGCAATCGGTGGTGCAGCGGGTGAAGAGCCCGTATCCGGCTATCCAGAATGCCGCCTACGACAAAATACTACGTACGCGGTTCACTGCGATGCTGGACGACCTAGTGCCGGCAGTGGCACCGCTGTTGTCCGTCGACAGGTCCCGCGCTTGCTCGGTGCGACCAACAACCTTAAGCGCTAGGGCGTAACCTGACCCTGCAAGATCTCCTCACCGACTATAAGGTGCGCCTCACGATCTGAGACGATGGGACAGGATGGCTAAGGAGGTGCGCCGTCTTGCATGCCCCGCCACCGAGGCGAACCCTCTTGGCTACGCGCGCCACAGCGACGCTCCATATCGTCAGGCCTGCGTCTCATGCTCAGATGAGCCGGTATTTGGCTCTCTCATCAGCAAACCGAGAGAGCCCATGCCAAGACGGAAGCAAGCAAGACGAACGAGCGTCAGAGATATCCTGCGCCTGACCCATAAACAGGGCAGTCCGGTGGGCCAGGTGGCAGAGCAACTGAGGTTCGGCAAGACTTCGGCTTCCACCTATCTGCGGGCGCTGGAGACGGGCTGTCGTGCAGGCCCTGCATGCGGCTTTGAGGACGATGCGATGTTGAAACACCGTCTGTTGCGCCGAATCGGCCGTCGGCCACACGTTGGGTCGTCATCAGGTTCTCGACAGCTTGCCGGTGTCAAATCCAAACCGTGGTCGGCGATCCCCACCAGGGTGGGAAGGCAGCGCTGATATAGCCGAACGTCGATCAAGTCACGATCAACTATTGCCTCATGTCACATGCCCTGCGGAACTGAAAAACGGAGAAGAACATGTGCGATGCAAAACTGAAGACCGTGCTTTCGCTTTTTTCGCCGGTGGCCAGCAAATTAGATGCTCTCTCGTCCAACGGACCAGCGACGGATGCAAATTGCGTTAAGCTAAATACGAACGAGAACCCGTTTCCGTTGCCGAAGAGCGTAATGCAAAGTGCAATTGCTGCGATCGAACACCAGTATCTTTATCCGGAAGACGACAATCTCAGCTTAAGGGCAGCTGCCTCCGATGCTTACGGATTTTCCAAAGATCAGGTGATTGCCGGCAACGGTTCGTCGGAGCTGCTCGGACTCATCTACAGAGCTTTCCTCGCCCCAGGAGATAGAGTGGCGATGCTGTCGCCCGGATTTTCGTTCAACCGTAAACTTGCCATGTTGCAGGGTGCCGAGTTTCTCGAAATCGCATCGAGCGAAGCTCATCCCCTGCCGATAGAAAAACTGCTGTCCGGCCCCGCAAAAGACGCGAAGTTCATTCTGTTGGCTAATCCGAACAATCCGACCGGAACATTCGTGCCGGTGGCCGAAATCGAACGCCTTGTGGAGCAAGCAGATCGCTTGGTCGTCTTGGATGAGGCCTACGTTGACTTCGCACCCGACAATGCCCTGCGCCTCGTCAATAGACATCCGAATCTTTTGATCTTGAGGACTTTTTCAAAGAGCTATGCTGCTGCTGGCGTGCGAGTCGGCTTCGGTTTCGGTCACCCAGAAATCATTGGCAGGCTGCGCAACATCCAGAATGTCTTCAACATGAACGTGATCGGGCAGGCGGTCGGGAAAAGCATTCTTGCGCATCGCCACGCCTACGAAGAGAACCACAGGCACATCAAGCATGAACGACAGCGAGTGACCCTGGCGCTGTTGCAACTTGGCTTTTCCGTAACACCCTCCCACGCAAACTTTTTGCTGGCCCGTGTGCCGGCGGGACAGGAGGGCTCATGCTGGCAAGCCGCGTTGAAAGAGCAGGCGATCCTCATCGCCAGCTTTCCTGACGTAGATTTGAAGAACTGTATTCGCGTCAGCATTGGCACCACAGAGCAGATGGACAAATTCCTTGCTGCCGCCAAACGCGTCTGTATGAGCTTTAAGAAGAATCGCGGTGTGCACAAGCATTAAGTCAATTCACATTAAGCGCCAAGTAATAGGTGCTGATATGTCGCCAGCTATGATGATTAGCGAATAAATAATAGGTAATTTGGAGAACAATTAATTGAAGAAAATTTCCGCTTCGGGCCTGACCTTCGGCATCTTCGATCATCTGGACGAAAACGGCGATGACATCGCACAACAATATGCAGATCGGCTGAGCCTAGCAGAAGCGTGCGATGGCTATGGCTTTTATGCGTATCATCTCGCCGAGCACCACTGTACGCCGCATGGCAGAGGTCCATCACCGAATTTGTTCTTAGCGAGCGTCGCCCAGCGAACCCGCAGTCTTCGTGTTGGTCCCATGGTAATGCTACTTGCGCTCTATCATCCGCTGCGTGCCTTCGAGGAGATCTGCATGCTTGATCAGTTGAGCGGCGGCAGGCTTGAACTCGGCATAGGGCGCGGCTCTGCTCCCACTGAATTGGGATACTTCGGGGTTGCTGTAGAAGCAGCACCAGAACAGTATGCGGAGGCCAGTGAGATTCTCATCAATGCGATGAAAGGCGGGACGCTTTCTTATCAGGGCCGCCACTTTGAGTTGAAAGATGTTCCGCTGACGTTGAGACCTCACCAATATCCCCATCCGCCGACATGGATCGCCACCAATCGACCCGAGCCGGCTAGCTGGGCCGCTGCGAATGGGGCAAACATCGCCTGCGTCGGACCTTCCACTTCTGTTCGCAGCGTTACCGACGCGTTCCGCGCCGCCCGAATTCACGATGCTGACATTGGCCAGCAAGCGCCATTTCTTGGATTGCTCCGAATGGTGGTGATAGGGCGTTCTGAAACAGATGCGTATTTGCTCGCAGCACCTGCCTATGAACGATGGCTCAATAGCTTCAAATTTCTATACGAACTAAATGCCATTTCCACTCCACCAAACTTGCCTTTGAACTTCGATGCAGCAATTGAAAGTGAATTGTGCGTCGTGGGAACGGCAGATTCTGTCCGAAAAGCTCTCCTTGATCAGCTGGAAGAGGCAGGTGCTAATTATCTTCTGTGTCAACTGGCATTTGGGGATTTGCCGCTGGATGCCTCACTATACACCGCATCGGCCATTCGATCCGAAATCATGGCTCGAGTTGCCGCATCGTGAATCCGTCGTGTGATTGGAGGAGCAGCGGCAGCGCTGCTCCTCATTGCGAAACGGTTGTGGGGGCCGGACTCCTGTCAGGTGTAAACCATTGGAGCACGTCCTATCTGATCCAGGTCATATCCTGCGGCTTTGAAGTAGTTGGCACATTCGGCTGGGGTGAAGAGGTCGACGACCGCGCCGAGGCCTTGCCCCTCTGATCTAATCCGGTTTGAAGTTCGTTCTGGCCCATCCAGAGGATCAGGACATGAAACGCAGCCGCTTCTCTGAAGAGCAGATCATCGGAATTTTGAAGAAACACGAGGCCGGGGTATCGGTTGGCGATCTGTGCCGCAAGCACGGGGTCAGCGACGCCTCGATCTACAATTGGAAGGCCCGCTTCGGCGGGATGGATGTCACCGAGGCTCGGCGACCTGAAGGGCTGGAGGACGAGAACACGCGCCTGAAGCGGCTTCTGGCCGACGCCATGCTCGACAATGCCGCGTTGAAGGACCTTGTGGGAAAGAAATGGTGACGCCCGCCGCCAAGCGGAAAGCTGTCGCTCGCCTGAAGGAAGGCTTCGGGATGAGCAAACGGCGGGCGTGTAAAGCCATCGGCTGTTGCCGCATGACGGTTCGCTACCAGACCAGCAGGCCGGACGACCGGGAGGTTCGCGAGCGGATGAAGGCGATCGCGCAGGAGCGTCGCCGGTTCGGCTACCGGCGTCTTCTCGTGATGCTGAGGCGGGAGGGCCTGGTCGTGAACCACAAGAAGCTGTTCCGGCTCTATCGGGAGGAGAAGCTCGCCGTTCGCCGCCGTGGCGGCCGCAAGCGGGCGATCGGGACCAGGGCGCCAATGCTGGTGCCGCTGAGGCCCGACGAGTGCTGGTCGCTCGACTTCGTATCGGACCAGCTCACCGACGGGCGCCGCTTCCGCATCCTGGCCGTCGTCGACGACTGCACGAGACAGTGCCTGGCACTCATCGTTGATACGTCTCTCTCGGGCATGCGGGTTGCCCGCGAATTGGACCGGCTCATCACTAGCGCGGCCGGCCCAGGATGATCGTCAGCGACAATGGCAGCGAGTTCACCTCGAACGCCATCCTCTCCTGGGCGGATCAGAACCGCGTCGAATGGCATTACATTGCGCCCGGCAAGCCGATGCAGAATGGCTTCATCGAGAGCTTCAACGGCCGACTGCGCGATGAACTGCTCAACGAGACGCTGTTCACCTCGCTGGCTCAGGCGCGCGTAGCCATCGCCCTGTGGCACGCCGACTACAACACCGCGCGGCCGCACTCCCAAATCGCCTGGCAGACCCCGGCCAAGTTCGCCAGCACCTTCAATCCGCGACGGTCGCTCGCGCTGCGCTATGCCAAAGGCTCCGCGCCAGCGCCCGTCGCTTCACCCGCCCAGCAGGGCACAACCCACGCCGGAAACGAACTCAAAACTGCTGGGGCAACGTCAGTCCCATAGAGCCTTGATGGTCGGCCTTTGCTCGCAGCAGCGCCTTAGGTTGGGCGAAGGCGTTCTCAATCGGATTGAAGTCGGGACTGTAGGGCGGCAGGTAGAGCAGGCTCGCCTGCGGCCTCAATCGCGCCGCGCAGGGTTCTCCAGGCGGATGTCGCCAATGTCAAATTTGCTGGCATCCATGTCGCCCTCGCTTTCTGGTTCGAGATCGGAAAATCGCCGAATAATCAGCACATCAACCTGCGCCTGAAGGAGCTCACTGCCACTTTCGGCTGGCGGGGTGTGCCGCCCCACAATTAGAATGTCAATTGTCGTGCCAACCGCACAAGCGAAGGCCAGAAAGCCAACATGTGTTCTGCGGCTTAATTAAGAGTCAGCCGATGTCGGCCGAACATCACCTTGTCTCGAAGTCGACGATCCGACAGCAGATTGCGAAAGTTGGCGCGATGCGAAACAAACTGCTGAAGCGCTCAACTTTTATTGATCACGCGTGTTGGACGCGACGCACTCCCGTTCCAATCGGGCTGAGCGCAAATTCTCCCGGTTCACAAAACTGAGTCGCTGGAGTAGTGGGGGCGCAGAGAAATCTCCGGTCGCAGCCTTACCCGGTCAAAACAAGGATACCAATGATGAAGACTCTCGCCGTCTGCTCTGGCGGATTGGACTCCGTTTCCCTTGCTCACATGGTGGCAGCGGAGCACGAACTCACCGGCCTTCTATCTTTCGACTATGGCCAACGGCACAGGAAGGAATTGGGCTTCGCCGCTCTTTGCGCGCAGCGACTGAAGGTCCCGCACCAGATCATCGACATCGGCGAAATTGGCCGTGGCCTTTCCGGCTCAGCGCTGACTAGCAGTATCGACGTGCCGGACGGCCACTACGCCGAAGACACGATGAAGATTACGGTGGTGCCGAACCGCAATGCCATCATGTTGGCAATCGCCTTCGGTCTCGCCGCCGCCCACAGCGCCGAAGCGGTGGCGGCGGCCGTGCATGGTGGGGACCATTTCATCTATCCCGATTGCCGTCCGGCCTTCATTGAAGCTTTCCAGACAATGCAAGACCGCGCGCTCGACGGCTATGCGCAGATACGCCTCTATGCACCGTATGTGAATCTCGGAAAAGCTGACATTGTTGCGGATGGCGCAAGATACGGCACCCCGTTTGCTGAGACCTGGTCCTGTTACAAGGGCGGCGTGCGTCACTGCGGACGATGCGGGACCTGCGTCGAGCGGCGCGAAGCGTTCCATCTCGCCGGGCACGCTGATCCCACCGACTACGAGGACGCCGATTTCTGGCTTGAGGCGCTGCGCAGGAGGCGCGCGTAATGTTCCACATCACCAAGGAATTCCACTTCTCGGCCTCGCATCAGCTCACCTCCTTGCCTCCCAACCATCAATGCGCGCGCCTGCACGGGCATAACTATGTCGTCGTAGTGGAGCTGTCGGCCAAGGAACTGGACGCCCACGGCTTCGTGCGCGACTATCACGATCTGGCGCCGCTCAAACGCTACATTGACGAGAGCTTCGACCATCGGCACCTCAACGACGTGCTGGGACATGAGAAGGTCACGGCGGAATGCCTGGCCAGACATTTCTATGAATGGTGCAAGGCACGTCTGCCGCAGACCGCGGCCGTGCGCGTTAGCGAAACACCGAAAACTTGGGCGGAATACCGTCCGTGACCGACATGCATCCCGCAATCCGTGTGAGCGAGATATTCGGGCCGACTATCCAGGGCGAGGGCGTGCTCATCGGCTTGCCGACGGTGTTCATCAGAACCGGCGGATGTGATTATCGCTGTTCATGGTGCGACAGCCTTCACGCGGTGGACAATCAGTATCGCCATGAATGGCTACCGATGCCGATCGATGCCGTGTGGCAAACCGTCCATGCGCTTTCCGGCGGCAGGCCGGTTATGGTCTCCTTGTCAGGCGGCAACCCGGCCATTCAGCCGTTCGGTCCCCTCATAGAACGCGGCCATCGCGAGGGCTATCGTTTTGCACTGGAAACGCAGGGTTCCGTGGTGAGGGAGTGGTTTGCGGATCTTGACGTGCTGACCCTTAGCCCAAAGCCGCCGTCCAGCGAGATGACCACCCGTTGGGCTGCGTTTGATGCATGCCTCGAAGCGGCGCAAGAGAAGCCGCAAATCGTGCTCAAGCTCGTCGTTTTCGACGAGAGTGACTATGCCTACGCCAAAGAAGTCGCGGCGAGATATCCGCACCTTCCGATCTATCTGCAACCCGGCAATCACACGCCGCCGCGCCCTGGCAGTGAAGACGCCTCTGTCGACTTGGACGGAATAATGATGCGAATGGAATGGCTTGTCGAAAGGGTGACTAGCGACAGGTGGTTCGAAGCCCGCGTGTTGCCGCAGCTGCACGTTCTGCTTTGGGGTAACAAGAGGGCGGTCTAGTCTGCGGCTTGCGTCGCACCGGAAGGCCGGGCTCCAACGGCTTGGCAGGCTCTCTTCGCGTGCCGAGTACAGCCGAGCTTTGTTCGCGTCAGCGGTCTCGCGATTGTGCGGCTGGAAACCGCCCGGACACCCCGCTGCCGGCGTGTGTCACCTTGACTCCGATGAGCTGTCGTCACGCAAAGTTGAAATCCGCAAGAACTGGCCTTCTCGCCCCACCTGCTCCGTCGCAAGCACGTCATCCCCTCATCCTTGTCCAGCTCTTATCGATGTATCTCATTGTCCGGCCTGACGCACGACTGTCAGCATGGGAATGCATCCATTGCGCAAATGCCTTCCATAAAGAAGATCGATTTCCTCACTGGCCCAACGTGAAATATAGCAACGTTTTCGTGGCGTGGGTCGGCTGCGTCGGGAGTAGCGATGAAAACGTATTAGGGTCGCCTGCGTCTCCTTGGGCAGCGAGTGTAAAGTATAGCGATGCGGCCTCCGGCGCGAACGGCAGCCGCGCAGTGATCACCTTCGCCTGTGCCTTTGCGGCGGGGGTCAAGCGCTGGTCTGCTCAAATTTTTTATCGTTTAGCTGGTTGAAACTGCTCCCGTTGCGGGCTGCAGAAGCCGGCCAGCCGAGAAACGGCAGCCGCACTTATGAAAGCACGCCAAGGCATGCGGGCATCTATCAGTTGCAAAGGACAATACTGGCCGCGCCGATTGGCCATCACGCGTCCATTAGGGCAGCCACCAACATCAGTTCGCAAGAGGAGCAAAAGTAATATGTATCGTCGTCACCTGATCAAAGGGTTGGTTGCGCTCGGCGCATGCCGGATTTGCGTTCAAGCCGCCCAAGCGACCAGTGCCCATTGGGGGTACACCGGTCCGGTCGGACCGGAGCACTGGGCTGATCTGGATAAGGAAAATTTCGTATGCTCTGCCGGCACGCAGCAATCGCCGATCAATATCAACAGCGCGGTCAAGGCGGATATCCCGCATATCGCCATCGGCTGGCACAAGGGCGGCGGCAATATGGTGAACAACGGCCACACCATTCAAATCAATATGCCACAAGGCAGCACGCTGACCCGCAGCGATCGTGTCTACGAACTGGTACAGTTCCATTTCCATGCGCCAAGCGAACATCACGTGGCGGGCAAGAGCTTCCCGATGGAGGTGCATTTCGTTCACAAGGACACGCAAAGTGGTACTCTGGGCGTGCTGGGCGTCTTTTTAACGCCCGGCGCGACAAATGCCAGCTTTGCTGCCCTTGCTGCGGCCTTTCCCGAACTGCCGAATGGGGAGGTGACGATCGACGAGGTGAATCCCAACTGGCTTCTGCCAGCCTCGCTTGGCTATTGGACTTATGAGGGCTCACTGACGACGCCGCCGTGCACCGAAAACGTCGAGTGGATGGTGGCGATGGAACCGGTTGACGTTGATCCGGCAGACATCCAGCGATTTGCCTCCCTCTACCCGTCGAACGCGCGCCCTATTCATTCACCCAATCGACGCTTCATCCTGCGCCAGAGTTGAGCGCCGCCCCAGCGGTTCCGCACGGTCCAACATTCTTGGCACAAGTTGGCGCGAAGCCTCCTCTTCCGGTCTGGCGGTCTGACGGCGCTCCCCAAGCTGGCTAGTCTAAATGATAGGGATTCGGTGCCGACACCACTCGTCCCAAAGACGTCGCGGCGAGGTTTGTCTGCAACCCGGCAATCACACGCCGCCCCGCCGTGGTAATGAAGACGTCTCTGTCGAGTCCGACGGAATATGATGCGCATGGAATCGCTGGTAGAAAAGGTGACCAGCGACAGGTGGTTCGAAGCCCGCGTCTTGCCGCAGCTGCACGTTCTACTCTGGGGTAACAAGAGGGTGGTGTATACCTTCTCCTAGCTTCGCCGCCAACTACTCGGTTTTCCGAATTGCTCTCTATATTCTTGAAGACGATGCGTTCGTTAAAGACATGTGCTGCGCACCTGGTGTAAAAGCTGCTCTCATCATGCAGAGGTCAAGCCAGTCGGGCTCATCCGAGGCTATGGCCGTGAGCACTGTTCAGTTCGGCAGAGAGGGCGCTTTTGTACACACTTTGCGATCGTGGCGGCCCCGTGGGCAGATCTGCAAGCTGCCGCGACACTAACCTCTCGAAGCCCGCCCGCCCGCCTGTTGATGCGTGTCTCCCAGTAAGATTCCTGTCCAAGAACGTGATAATCTTCTTGCCAGTGTTGTAGCTGATGTTGCCCTTGATGCCGCAGCCTACCGCGGCGGGACCAAACTCAATGGCAAGCAGGCCGGCTAGGATCGTGCAGCCAGTCGCGAGCCTCGCCCACAACGGGGTCTCACGCGCATGAGGGCGCCGACCATGGGTTCGGCGGTTCGTACGCGTATAACACGTATCTTTCTGAAAAAATCAATGCTCTCGGCTAAGCTACTGAATTATTTGGCTTCCATATAGCGCGTCGGCGGAACCAACTTGTAGACGGGCTATGAAAGGTTAAGCGCGGATGTCTATCGGCCGCCGGCGTTCCCGCTCTGTAAGCCTGCCTGAACTACCCGCGCCGCGGTCAAGCCCCAGGCTCCTGCTCATCCAGCGACCGCCCGATCAATGGCAGGCTGGAAAGACAAGAGCCGATGTCTTCCGATGGTCTCGCCATCAGCTTTGGGCTAACTTCCCCATTCTCCCGCTTCGAGCTCGACACACGGCGGTTTGGATGGCGCACGACAATCTGTGTCGGCTTTGTCGTGTCCGTGACAGACGCCTGAAAGGCCCGTTCGCGCGTTTTGCCGCCGTCTAAGCGGCTGGAATTTAATGACAAAGTTTTTTCTGGGATCGGCCGATCACGCTGGTACGCTTTTTGCGATGCTTGGTGTGAGGCGGCACGAGCTGCCTATCGGCACTTGTGTCGCGGGCAGTCGCGATGATTAGAACGAAGGAAGGAAAGCTATTATGTCAGGTCTGCGTCAGATCGCCTTTTACGGAAAAGGCGGCATCGGCAAGTCCACCACGTCCCAAAATACGCTCGCTGCCCTTGTCGACCTCGGGCAGAGAATCCTCATCGTAGGATGCGACCCCAAAGCCGATTCCACACGCTTGATCCTGAATTCGAAAGCTCAGGATACCGTCCTGGATCTCGCCGCACAGGAAGGTTCGGTGGAAGACCTCGAACTCCAGGACGTGCTCAAGGTGGGCTACAGAGGCATCAAGTGCGTGGAGTCCGGCGGCCCCGAGCCGGGTGTCGGTTGCGCCGGCCGCGGCGTCATCACCTCGATCAATTTCCTCGAGGAGAATGGCGCTTATGACGATGTCGATTATGTCTCCTATGACGTCCTCGGCGACGTGGTATGCGGCGGCTTCGCCA
Organism: Mesorhizobium sp. M4A.F.Ca.ET.050.02.1.1; assembly: GCF_003997725.1. Classification (NCBI taxonomy): domain Bacteria; kingdom Pseudomonadati; phylum Pseudomonadota; class Alphaproteobacteria; order Hyphomicrobiales; family Phyllobacteriaceae; genus Mesorhizobium; species Mesorhizobium sp. M4A.F.Ca.ET.050.02.1.1. The sequence continues at coordinate 15,047 of NZ_RZSG01000008.1, read as the reverse complement.
TGCCGATCCGCGAAGGCAAGGCCCAGGAGATCTATATCGTCATGTCCGGCGAGATGATGGCGCTCTATGCCGCCAACAACATCGCCAAGGGCATCCTCAAATATGCCCATTCGGGCGGTGTGCGGCTGGGCGGGCTGATCTGCAATGAACGTCAAACCGACCGCGAACTCGATCTGGCCGAAGCACTGGCTGGCCGATTGAATTCCAAGCTCATCCACTTCGTGCCCCGCGACAACATCGTCCAACATGCCGAACTCAGGAAGATGTCGGTGATCCAGTACGCGCCGGACTCAAAGCAGGCAGGGGAATACCGCGCTCTGGCCGAGAAGATCCACGCCAATTCGGGCCAGGGTACGATCCCGACGCCGATCACCATGGAGGAGCTGGAGGAGATGCTGCTCGACTTCGGCATCATGAAGACCGACGAGCAGATGCTTGCCGAGCTTCACTCCAAGGAAGCGGCGAAGGCGGCGGCCCAGTAGTGACATTAGCGCTGCCATGAATCGGCGCGCCTTGCAGAGAACGGCGCCTATTCTTTGAGGCGTCACCCAACCTTGAAAGGGGGACTCATGAGCCGGGAATACGAGAATGACGGTGCTCTTCATGCGAAGCTTATCGAAGAGGTGCTGTCGCATTATCCCGACAAGGCGGCGAAGCGCCGCAAGAAGCACCTCAACGTCGCAAAGAGCGGCAACGAGGCTGGCGGGGAAAGCGAGGTCCTTTCCGAATGCGACGTCAAATCGAACATCAAGTCCATTCCCGGGGTGATGACGATTCGCGGCTGTGCATATGCTGGTTCGAAAGGCGTGGTGTGGGGGCCAGTCAAGGATATGGTCCATATCTCGCACGGCCCGGTCGGCTGCGGCCAATATTCTTGGTCGCAGCGCCGCAACTACTACGTCGGTACAACGGGCGTCGACACGTTCGGGACAATGCAGTTCACCTCCGATTTCCAGGAGAAGGACATCGTCTTCGGCGGCGACAAGAAGCTGGAACAGATCATTGACGAGATTGAAGTCTTGTTTCCGCTCAACAACGGCATCACCGTGCAGTCCGAATGCCCTATCGGCCTGATTGGCGATGACACCGAGGCCGTTTCTCGCAAAAAGACCAAGGAGTATGACAAGACGATCGTGCCGGTACGCTGCGAGGGCTTCCGCGGCGTCTCGCAGTCGCTTGGCCACCACATCGCCAATGATGCAATCCGGGATTGGGTCTTCGACAAAAAGGATGTCAAGTTCGAGGCCGGCCCCTACGACGTCAACGTCATCGGCGACTACAATATCGGCGGCGATGCCTGGGCCTCGCGCATACTGCTTGAGGAGATAGGGCTGCGCGTGGTTGGCAACTGGTCGGGTGACGCCACACTCGCAGAGATCGAGCGCGCCCCGAAGGCTAAGCTCAATCTTATCCACTGCTACCGGTCGATGAATTACATCTGTCGGCATATGGAGGAAAAGTATGGCGTCGCCTGGATGGAGTACAATTTCTTCGGTCCCTCCCAGATCGAAGCCTCTCTGCGCAACATAGCCAAGCATTTTGGGCCGGAAATCGAGGAGAAGACCGAAAAGGTCATTGCCAAGTACAGGCCGCTTGTTGATGCGGTCATCGCCAAGTACCTGTCGCGCCTGGAAGGAAATACCGTGATGCTCTATGTGGGCGGCCTGCGCCCCCGCCACGTCGTCACGGCCTACGAGGACCTCGGCATGGTCATCGTGGGCACCGGCTATGAATTCGCCCACAGCGACGACTATCAGCGCACCGGCCACTACGTGAAGAACGGCACGCTGATCTACGATGACGTGACCGGCTATGAGTTGGAGAAATTCATCGAAGGGATTCGCCCAAATCTGGTCGGCTCGGGAATCAAAGAAAAATACCCGGTGCAGAAGATGGGCATACCGTTCCGCCAGATGCATTCCTGGGATTATTCAGGCCCGTATCACGGCTACGATGGCTTTGCCATTTTCGCACGTGATGTGGATCTCGCCATTAACAACCCGGTCTGGGACCTATTCCACGCGCCTTGGAAAAGAAGCCGGGGCGATGAGCGGGCGATGGCTGCCGAATAAACATTTGCTTCAGCCCCAGTCTCCCACTGAGACGGTGAACTCCCGCGGCCTCTGATCCGCCGGAGCCTGGAACGTCTTGACGTCCTGAGCTGCCGTCCCGCGCAGCCAGATGCAAAAGAGGTAATCATCATGCCGCAGTCGGCTGAAAAAATTCTCGATCACGCTCCCCTGTTCCGCGAGCCGGAATACAGAAAGATGCTCGCTGAGAAGAAGCTAAACTTCGAATGTCCGCACCCCGATGAAATCATTTCCGATCAGCGCGATTTCACCCAGACGTGGGAATACCGCGAAAAGAACCTCGCCCGCAAAGCGCTTGTCGTGAACCCGGCCAAGGCCTGCCAGCCGCTGGGTGCGGTATTCGCTGCCGCCGGCTTCGAGCGAACCATGTCCTTCGTCCACGGCAGCCAAGGTTGCGTCGCCTATTACCGCTCGCACCTGTCGCGCCATTTCAAGGAGCCTGCCGCGGCGGTCTCCTCCTCAATGACCGAGGATGCGGCGGTGTTTGGCGGCCTGAAGAACATGGTCGACGGGCTCGCCAACACCTACCAGCTCTACGACCCCAAGATGATTGCCGTGTCGACGACCTGTATGGCAGAGGTCATTGGCGACGACCTGCACAGCTTCATCCAGAACGCCAAGGACGAAGATTCAGTCCCGCGCGACTTCGACGTGCCCTTTGCCCACACCCCGGCCTTCGTTGGCAGTCATGTCGACGGCTATGACAACATGGTCAAAGGCATTTTGGAGCACTTCTGGAAAGGTCAGGAGCGTACGCAAATCGAAGGAACCATCAACATCATTCCGGGCTTCGACGGCTTCTGCGTCGGCAACAACCGGGAGCTCAAGCGCCTGCTCGATGTAATGGGCGTGTCCTATACATTGATCCAGGATGCCTCTGACCAGTTCGATACGCCTTCGGACGGTGAATACCGCATGTATGACGGGGGCACGAAGATCAACGAGGTGAAGAAGGCCCTCAACGCCGAGGCAACGCTTTCGCTGCAGCATCACAACACCCGAAAGACACTGGGCTATTGCGAGGAGGTCGGGCAGGCGACGGCCTCGTTCCACTATCCGCTCGGCGTTCAGGCGACGGACGAATTCCTGATGGAGGTCGCGGCGATTTCCGGCAAGGAGATTCCCGAGGCAATTCGCCTCGAGCGCGGCCGACTGGTAGACGCCATGGCGGACAGCCAATCCTGGTTGCATGGTAAGAAATACGCCATCTACGGTGATCCCGACTTCGTTCACGCAATGGCCCGCTTTGTCATGGAGACCGGCGGCGAGCCAACCCATTGCCTCGCCACCAATGGCACCTCGGCATGGGAAGCCGATTTGAAGAAGCTGCTAGCATCCTCGCCTTTCGGCAAGGCTGCCCAGGTTTGGGCGGGCAAGGACCTGTGGGCGCTGCGCTCACTGCTCTTTACCGAGCCGGTGGACCTTTTGATCGGCAATTCCTACGGCAAGTACCTGGAGCGCGACACCGGAACACCGCTGATCCGGCTGATGTTTCCGATCTTCGATCGGCACCATCATCACCGCTTTGCGCTCTTTGGCTACCAGGGAGCGTTGCGCGTGCTGACGACGATCCTCGACAAGATCTTCGACAAACTCGATCGCGAGACGAGCGAGACGGGTGTGACGGATTATTCCTATGACCTCACGCGCTAAGAGCCGTGGCCGGCTTTTCGCCGAGGCCATTCCTTGCCCAATGGACTGGGGAGGCTGAGCAATGTCCTCCCTCAGCGCCAAAATCAAGGACGCCTTCGATGAGCCCGCCTGCGATAAGAACCGTGGCAAAGATGCCAAGGCGCGCAAGGAGGGCTGCTCGAAGTCGCTGACACCAGGGGCGGCAGCCGGCGGCTGCGCCTTTGACGGAGCCAAGATCGTCCTGCAGCCGATCACCGACGTTGCGCATCTGGTCCATGCGCCGCTCGCCTGCGAGGGCAATTCTTGGGACAACCGTGGTGCGGTTTCGTCAGGGCCGACCTTGTGGCGGACAAGCTTCACGACCGACCTCACCGAACTCGACCTTGTGATGGGGCAGGGCGAGCGGAAACTCTTCAAGGCGATCCGCGAGATCAAGCACACATACGCGCCGCCGGCGATCTTCGTCTACTCGACTTGCGTAACGGCGCTGATCGGTGACGACATCGAGGCCGTGTGCAAACGCGCCACGGAAAAGTTCGGTTTGGCCGTGGTGCCGATCAATGCGCCTGGCCTGGCAGGCTCCAAGAACCTCGGCAATAAGCTCGCCGCCGAGGCGTTGCTCGATCATGTCATCGGCACGGTCGAACCCGACGACCCCGGACCCTACGACATCAACATCCTTGGCGAATTCAACCTCTCGGGCGAATTCTGGCTTGTAAAGCCGCTCCTCGATCGGCTCGGGATCCGGGTGCGCGCCTGCATTCCCGGCGATGCGCGTTACCGCGACATTGCTTCCGCGCACCGCGCCCGGGCGGCAATGATGGTGTGCTCGACCGCGCTGATCAGTCTTGCCCGCAAGATGGAGGAGCGCTGGGACATCCCGTTCTTCGAGGGCTCCTTCTATGGCATCTCCGACACATCGCAAGCTCTTCGAAACCTTGTCAGGCTGCTGGTGAGGAAGGGCGCCGATCCGGAGATCCTCGAGCGCACAGAGACGCTGATCGCGCAGCAGGAGGCGATCGCGTGGAAGAAACTCGAATCCTACCGGCAAAGGCTCCAAGGCAAGCGCGTGCTGCTCAACACAGGCGGTGTGAAGTCCTGGTCGGTTGTCCATGCGCTGATGGAGATCGGAATCGAGATCGTCGGCACCTCGATCAAGAAATCTACGGTGCAGGACAAGGAGCGCATCAAACAAGTTCTCAAGCACGACAAGCACATGTTCGAATCCATGGCTGCGAGCGAGCTGTACGCCATGCTCTCTGAACACAGGGCCGATATCATGCTGTCGGGCGGTCGCACGCAATTCATTGCGCTCAAGGCCAAGACGCCCTGGCTCGATATCAACCAGGAGCGCCAGCATCCTTATGCCGGCTATGACGGCATGGTGGAACTCGTACGCCAGATCGACCTCGCCATTCACAATCCGATCTGGTCTCAGGTGCGCCAGCCGGCCCCGTGGGATTGCCAGCCTGAGCTGATAGGCGAATTGCCGTGCACGAGGAACGAGACCGCGTACCTGTTTGATGAATTCGCCTGCGCGACGGCACACGAGTGTTGAGGCGACCGATGGCCCGCATCCTTCCCCAGAGCAAATCGGCGGCAGTCAACCCGCTGAAGTCGTCGCAGCCGCTGGGTGCCGCCTTTGCCTTTCTTGGCGTCGACGGTGCGATGCCGCTGTTCCACGGCAGCCAAGGCTGCACAAGCTTTGCGCTCGTTCTCTTCGTGCGGCACTTCAAAGAAGCGATTCCCTTGCAGACTACGGCGATGGATGAGGTGGCGACCATCCTCGGCGCAGCCGACCATCTGGAAGAGGCGATCCTCAACCTCAAGAACCGCACGAAGCCAACGCTGATCGGGGTGTGCACGACCGCGCTGGTGGAGACGCGTGGCGAAGATTGCGCGGGTGATATTGCCAACATCATGCGGAAGCACACGCAACAGCTTGCGGGTACGGAGGTCGTGCTGGCCAACACGCCGGATTTTGACGGCGCGATCGAAGAGGGCTGGGCCAAGGCAGTCACCGCAATGATCGAAGGGATTACGCGCTCGGGCGAACGGGCGCGGCACCCGAAGAAGATCGCAATCCTGCCCGGATGCAACCTCTCTATCGCCGACATCGAGCATATGCGGGACATGGTTGAAAGCTTTGGGCTCAAGCCGGTTATTCTGCCCGACATTTCAGGCTCGCTCGACGGTACGGTTCCTGACCGCTGGGTAGCGACCACATACGGCGGCACCAGCGTCGAAGACATTCGCGAGTTGGGCACGGCCATGCAATGCATCGCCATCGGTGAGCACATGCGCCGCCCGGCGAAAGCGCTGCACGGGTTGACCGGCGTGCCTTACGTGTTGTTCCAGTCACTGACTGGGCTGCAGGACACGGACCGCTTCGTGTCGCTGCTGTCTGCGATTTCGGGCGCGGCGGTACCGGCCCGCGTGCGCCGGCGCCGGGCGCAATTGCAGGACGCGATGCTCGACGGACATTTCCATTTCGGCGGCAAGAAAATTGCCATCGCTGCCGAACCAGACCAGCTGTTCCAACTTGCGACCTTCTTTGCTGGCCTCGGCTCCGAGATAGCCGCGGCCGTCACAACGACCGACAGGTCTAAAATTCTCGAGAAAGTCCCGGCGGTTTCGGTTCAGATCGGCGATCTCGGCGATCTGGAAAGTCTTGCCGTCGGTGCTGACCTGCTTGTCACGCATTCGCACGGGCGCCAAGCATCGGAGCGGCTCCGAATTCCGCTCATGCGCATCGGGTTCCCGGTCTTCGATCGACTAGGCAGCCAGCACAAGCTCGCAATTCTCTATCAGGGCACCCGCGACATGATCTTCGAGGTCGCCAGCATCTTCCAGGCCAACCAACACGCGCCCACTCCTGAGGCGCTTGATCCACTCCGTAATCGAGAAATATCACGATGAACGCTGTTCGCCGCCTCTCGCTGGTCAGTAGTGAGGTTTTCGCCCCGATGCCTGAACGACGTAAGGGCGCATTGCGCGTTGCGATCGCCACTCAGGACATGCAGGACCTCAACGCCCATTTCGGGTCGGCCAGGCGCTTTGCTGTCTACGACGTGACGCGCGAGGAATGGAATCTCGTAGAAGCCGTGGCCTTCGATGACGTGTCCGATGAAAGCGGGGAGCATCGGGCCGAGCGCGATGATCGCATCACGCCAAAGGTGGATGCGCTCAAGGGCTGTCAGATCCTGTTTTGTCTGGCAATTGGCGGCCCTTCGGCAGCCAAGCTTGTCGCGGCAAAAATCCACCCGATCAAAGTGGCGGAGCCCCAATCGATCCCACAGGTGCTCTTGCGCACGCAGATGATGCTCAGGACGTGTCCTCCGCCTTGGCTGCGCAAGGTGCTGGCGCGAGCGGGCATTGCCGAAAAGAAACCGTCCTTCGAGGACGAGGACTGAAAAGAGGAGGACGCCAATGCCTGACCCCGCAATCCCCCCAGCTGTCGCCGAAGACGAGGCGGCTCTTTGCACCCCGTTCGTCAAATGCCTCGTGCGGCTGATCCGTTCTCAGGATTCCTATGGCTCGTGGGAACGCAAAGCGGACGCTGAGCTGCTGGGCGACTTCATCATTACCAAGGAACAGCGCCGAGGGATCCCAATCATCGGAGATCCCGATCCCGACGTGCTGTGGAGGCTCGACAAGTACTACGCCGCCATCGGGCTTGCGATCGAGGAGCGCTGCGGCCTTATGGCATCGCCGATGATCCAGGTGAGCCATGAGGGTTTTGGTCGGGTGCTTTTCACGACCGGACGGCTGGTCGTTTTGTCCAAAACGCTGCGCGATGTCCACCGGTTTGGCTTCGAGACGCTCCTGAAGCTCGCCACGGCCGGTACGAAGCTGGTCGACGATGCGATTTCAGTCATCGAAACCTTTCCCCACGTGGCGCTGGCATGATGGGCGCGATTTTCGAGAAAGGCCATCATGACGGACCCGAGAAACTATGTTGGCCAGTCCCCTCGATCCAGGGACTCGAGGCCGACCAGGTTGTTGGGGTATCGCCGATGAAGAAGCCGCTGGTCCTGATCTGCTCGCAAGATGCCGAGTTCTATCTGCTCTACAGCCACATACTGGAGGTTGACGGTTTCAGCAGTGAGACGGCAGACGGCGCGAAGGCTGCGCTGGCCTTGGCCGAACAACGGGAGCTTCAGGCCGTAGTGCTGGATTGCGACCCAGCCAGCATAAACGGGTCCGCAATTTGCGCCCACCTCAAGCGGGAACCGCGCACCACCGACCTGCCTATCATCGCCCTGATCGCGCCTGGCGCCGAGCACCAGCACCTCGATCTCTTGAAGGCAGGCGTTGAGAGCTTTGTGCGGCCGGTGGCTCCGGCCAAGCTGCTCGACTGCCTGCGGGCGAGGCTCGGGCTGACCAAGCGTGGTCCGAACGGGGTTGAAAACGACAGTTGGATTTGTTGTGGAGGCCTGGAGATGAAGCTCGATGCCCATCGGGTTCGCGGTAATGGCCACGACATCCATCTCGGACGGATCGATTTCAACGTGCTGCGGCTTATGATTGAGGCCCCCGGCAAGGTCTTCAGCCGGGACGAGCTTATCGGGGCGGCCTGGCTGCCCAACATTCATGTCGGTGCACGCACCGTCGATGTCCATATCAGCCGAATCAGGAGGGCGCTGAAAACGGCCTTGCCCGGCAGCGTCATTCGCACCGTCAGGTCGGCCGGCTACTCGCTCGAGAAGCCGGACGACTGAAATCGGTGATCGAACGTGGTGCCGCTCTCTCTTCCTCCTGAGAGCGGTGTTGCCGCTTTGAGGCGCTCCTAACGAAGACCAGGAGAAGCAGGCAAATGGAATTTAAAAGCATATTCAGTGTGACGGGTGCTGATCATTCTGATGAGGACCTCACAACAGCTGCCGGACTGTGTGCCGAGGTCGGCGCGCACCTATCGGTACTCATTATACCGCCTCCATTGCTCTTGATGTTGTCTCCGCCCCCCGAATGGAATACAGGACGTGCACAGGCAATTGCAGTACCGAACTATCGATTTCAGCAAATCGAGAAATTTTCACAGGACGTGACCAGAATGGAAAGACGGTCCGCGGATATCCTCAAAAGGCTGAAAGCTATGTCGCTTTCCTGTGACGTTGACACCGACTATTGCGATCCGGCTAGCCTCGGTGAAGTGGCACGACAGCGGGCGCTCTGCGCTGACCTGACGATCGTTGGAGGAGACCTCCTCAACGATGAGACTCTCGGACCTCCTGTTGTCAACGGCTGCTTGTTCGATAGCGGAAAGCCGGTGCTCATCGTGCCGAAGGGCGTTAAGGCGACGCTGTCGCCTCGACGCGTGCTGGTCGGCTGGGATTCGCGTGTAGAGGCCTCGCGTGCGGTTCGGGAAGCTCTTAGTATCCTATCCGCTGCCAAGGAAGTCTGTGTCGCTATGGTCGATCCAAAGGCGCAAAACAACGGGAAAGGCGCGCAGTCTGGAGCTGACATCGCTGCCTATCTTACTCGGCACGGTGCTCGGGTCTCCGTTGACCTGCTTAAGAGCGCCGGCAAATCGGCGGGCACAGTGCTGACCCAGCACGCGAACGACATCTGTGCTGACATGATGGTTATGGGTGCTTATGGCAGCCGTGGGCTGCGTGAGCGGATTTTCGGCGGTCCGCCGAGCTGGAGCTTTGGGAAGACCACATTGCCGCTGTTTTTGGCTCGCTGATCAGCTCCGTAGGAACACCGATCAGGTCGTAGGACCGCCAACCAGTCCGAAGTCGTCGTCGGTTACCGGTCGGATTGCGGAGACATGGCTGGATCCGCGAACATCTTGCGACGCTTGTCAGAGCCAAACCGGACGCCTCGACTGCTTCACGACGCTCTCGTGAACCAACTCGTGCGAGATCGTCCGCAACGGGCAGTAAAGACGAACGGCTGCAGCAGACCGCAGCCAAGCCACAGGGCGGGTGTACCAGGAGACCCCGCCTCGTGCGCGAACCCTGTTGGAAGGCCCCTTATCAGTACCCGGACGCGCGTCAAATCGGCGGCTGTCCCTGTCAGCCTGCGGTGTGCAAGGGCCGCTGCCGCGGAGCTTCCCCTGCCCGATCGTCGGGCGTGCGACAATGTCGGATTCCAGACGAGCTGGAACTGCGCGAACTCGTTGGTTTGACAGGTCTTTATCCGGCACGCCGCATGCATGGGAGTCTCCGAAAGCATTAAGAGCCGTTATCCATGGTTACGCCCCTCGAAAGAAAGAGCCGCTTCCGTCGTGGCAGGGAAACAGCCACTCCTGGGGTGGAGGCCGGCGCTAGAAGCCGCCGTAAGATCCGGAAGAGCCGCGCGACAGCATCACACACTTTCCTTCTGCTCTTGGGTTCGGATCACGCCGCGCCGCTGTCGATGCCGCCGACATTGAGCCCAAGACCTGGAAGGCGGCACACGCTTTTGCTGTCCTCTCAGTCGGGACCGCGGCTCAAGCATGCCTGTGAGGTTCGCATTGCTCAATGCCCGGCAATCGACGTCAACATGCCGCTGAGTTGGAAAACACTCCTAGAGGAGTAAGGATAAGTGGACCTCTTTTGTATTGGTGTGGGTGCTGGACCATCTAATTTGAGCCTTGCGTGTCAGATACAGGAAGAGATTGCGCAAGGGGCACTGTTCCTGGACCGGGAGGTCGATTTCCGAGGACATCCAGGCAGCGCTTTCGATTGCGCGGAGCTCCAGGTCGGCCACTTCCAGGATCTGGTTACTCTGGTCAATCCGCGATCAGCCTACACATTCGTAAACTACCTCCACGAGAACGGGCGTCTTTACAATTTCCTCAATGCGCAATTTCACGGGGTGCTTAGAGCCGAGTTCGCCCAATATCTCAACTGGGCGTTCCAGAAGAATCCGCTTGTCCGTGGCGGCGAGGCCGTTCGCGAAATCCGCTTTGACGGCGAGTTTCGCGTGCGGACGGACAACGCGGTCCTTGATGCAAGAAACCTCGTCATCGACATAGGCAAGCAGGCGCAAATTCCGCCTCAGTTTCATGGCTGGACTGGACCCAACCTGTTCCACTCATCTGAGTTGGCCCACATCAATCCTGAGGTGCAAAAAAAGCATGTCTGCGTTGTTGGCGGCGGACAGTCGGGAGCCGAGCTGCTACTGCACCTTGTCGGCCGGCCGAAAGAACGGCGGCCCGCGGCGATCACATGGGTCTTGACGCGCGAGATGCCTTTCGACGACCACGCGTTCACAAACGGGCTGTTCACGCCATGCTTCTCGGATCGTTTTGCTGCGATGAGCGAGGTGCATCGACAGCTGTTCCTGCGGCGTTTCGCGCTTGCCTCCGAGGGCATTTCAGAAAGCAAGTTGCGCGCGGTCTATCAGGCGCTCTACCACCACGCCTTTCTCGAGCCACACCAATGCGAGATCACATTGCGGCCAAGTTGCAACGTGTCGCGCTGCATCAATGCCGGAGCAGGGCACAGGCTCACGCTGCAACGCGGCTTGGACAACATCGGAGAAGTAACCGCCGATATCGTCATCCTGGCCACCGGGTACGAGAAACCGCTGCCGGGTTTCCTAGAACCGATCGCAGATCGCCTCGAACAGATCGGCAATGAGCTCGCCATCGGCGAGGATTTTTCGGTGTACTGGGACGGACCGCGAGACCGACGCCTTTTCGTTCAGAACGCCTGCCTTGGACAGCGCGGGCTGGCTGATCCGAACTTTGGGCTGCTGGCCTGGCGAGCGCGCCGCATCCTTGACAGCCTTCTGCGGCGCGCGCCATGCGCCAATCCCGAGCATCTAGGGTTCATCAACCGTCCCTTGACGGAGTGCTGGCCCGACCTCGGAGTCGAACAAATGGGCAGCGGGATATGATTCGTCGATATTGATGATCGGCGGTGGCATTCAGGAAAGATTTCCGCCTCTGGCGGCAAAAGCGGGACGAGCAATATTCCTACGGCGTCAGATCGCTCTGCTCGCGCTTGAGCAAGGTAGCGTCGCGCGACTCCTGCTTGGCGTGAAACAGCAAAGGGCATTCAATCACGATGCAGCTTTACGTGCTGTCGGGCTCAACGCCACGTGGATCGAGCCCAACGCCGCCGTTGGCAACCGCGACGCGAATTATGACGCCGGGCCACATGCGGCGGTGGCTGCAAGGGTACCGAGCCTCTCCCGCACTTTCGACCCCATCGCCGAAGTGCGACTACTCCAGGACGCCGAAGCCGGTCTTATCGCCAGCGGGCCAGCCAAACTCTCACCTTCCTAAACGGCAGCCGCTAAGGTGAGCCGTCGAAAGCCGACATTCAGGTTAACGTCAGCTGGCCGTGTTAGGGCTCGCTTATTCAAGGCGGTACCGGCGCTTGCCGAAGCTAAGAAGGGTTGGCATGCCCTTTGCCGTGCTTGATGTGCGGCAACACGGTGAGAGCTCCGCTGAAGCAAGCGAGAGGGAGCAATGCCCTCGAGACCGTGTCCGATTTTGACTGGAAAATATTCCGCGACAAAAGAGACGAAAGGTGTGGAATGACTTTGGACACCAAGATGGAACTGCGTATGGGGTCCCCGGCTCCTGCGCTGAAAGTGGAGAACTGGCTGCGTGGCGAGCCCCTCACGAGCCTTCGGCCCGGCAAGGTCTACCTCGTTGAATTTTGGGCGACTTGGTGCCGACCATGTGTCCACGCCATGCCCCATTTGATCGAACTGCAGGAGAAATATAAAGACAGCGGATTTGAGATTATCGGAGTCGCAGCTTGCGAAAAGGCTGCAACCGCGGACGAAGCGCGGACCAACGTGGATGCCTGGCTGACCGAGAAGTTCCCGAATCTGAATTATCGGACAGCGTTCGATTGCACTGGCGAAATGAAAAAGCTCTGGCTGGAACCCAGCTCTTCGTTCGGGATTCCCACCTCGTTCGTGGTCGACCGCGACGGCCACATCGCTTATATCGGCCACCCGGCACCTCTCGATGACGTTTTGCCGAAAGTCCTTAACGGCAGCTGGCGCAGCAGCTATGAAGCGAAAGCCGTCGATGCAAAGCGAATCTCGCGTGTGCGCGAATCGTCGCTGAGTCAGCCGATATACGCCAAACTTGGGCCGGCGATGCAGGACGAGGATTGGGCAGCGGCACTATTGGCCATCGAAGAAGGCCTCGCCGTGATGCCAGACTCTTTTGATTTTCGGCGGGTTCATGCGGATATTCTGCTTCACAAGCTGCGCGACATCAAAACCGGCTTGCCGCTTATGCGCGAATTGGTCGAGGACGCGATCAACAAAAAGTTCGAAGCGATGTCTTGGGTGGTGATGGCGCTGAACCAACTCTTCCATCCCACGATCGACAACTCCCATCTTCCGCATGATGATCGCTTTGCGATGGGCAAGGAGCTCTCCGAACAGATCCTGGAACTTAATCCTCCGCAAGGCGATGGAGACTTTAAATTCGGGTGTTACTTTCCGGTCGCTCAGTATTATTACGAGAGCGGCAACAAGGACCGGGCGATCGAGTTGATCGAGGTGGCAATCAAATCGCTGGACCATTCGGAGCCAGTGCCGGACCAAACCAAACAGCGCTACCTCACCTCGTTGCTCCAAGCCCTGGCCAACTACACGGGTGAGCCTGCCTGTCACGCGGGTCTCTGTGTGGCTCCGCAAAACAAGACTTCCGAAACTCAAAACGCTGTCACTTCCTGAGCAAGGATCGCGAAGGGCATGACAATTGGAATTGAACACCGGCAAATCCGCCCGCCCAGGCGCACTTCGCAGCAATAACGTCGATGCCGCAAAAGTGCGCGGCTTGCGGCAGGTGGAATTTCCATTGCGTTTACCTCGGGTCGAACCGCGGCGCAGGCGTTCGCGCCGCGGTGAAAGGTCTCGCATTGGTGGACGTGCTCGAGGTCGGCCACGGGACACTGTTGCGTGGGATCGGCTCGCCCAAGCCATTCCCCGCCCACGCAAGCGCCCGAACCACACATCGCAGAAAAAGAGATCGTCCTTCAAGAGGAGTACTGAAATTGGGGAAAAGCGAAATTCCTCATGAACCGGTTGGCCCTGCTGTCCACGGGGACGGCGAGGCCCTTGCTTCCCCGTTCGTCAAATGCCTCCTGCGGCTCATTCGTACTCAGGATTCCTTCGGCTTATGGGAAGGCCATTCGGATGCCGAGCTGCTGGCCGAGTTCATCATCACCAAGCAACAGCAACGTGCGGTACCCTTTGGCGGCGATCCCGATCCTGACGCGCTGTGGAGGCTCGACATGTTTTACACCGCCGTAGCGCTTGCGATCGAGGAGCGCTCCGGCGTGTCGACGTCGCCGACAATAGAAATGAAACCCGTGGGGGCTTCCGGCGGTTGGGCGTTCTGTCGAGACGTCCACCGGTTCGGCTTCGAGACTTTCCGCAAACTTGCTGAGGCCGGTACGAAACTGGTCGACGATGCGACTGCAGCCATTGAAGCCTAGCCCGAGATGGAGCGCATCAAGAAACCATTGTTCCAGAAAGGATCTATGTCAGACCTAGATAGGATGAGGAAAAAAGTCTGAAAGCTCCAGTTGCGTGCAGCTATTGCCAAGATGGCATTGCAGGACCTCGTCGAGGGTCTGCCGGGCAAGTGGGCCGACATACAGGAAGTCGCCGAGAAAACCCAAGCCGTTTATGCCGAGTTGGATGTTGCCAAGAGAGAACTCGCTTCAATGAAGAATTTAGGATGATGCGCACATTCACCACCCGTGACGGCTCCATTTGGATGCCGCCGTACCTGACCTCCATCGATAGCAAGACCTGCATCGGCTGCTGCCGTTGTTTCAAGGTCTGCTCGCGCGATGTCATGCATCTTCACGGCGTTGATGATGCGGGTGAAATCCTCGGCCCCTGCGATGACGAGGACGACGATTTCGACGGCAAGCTCAATCGCATGATCATGGTTGTCGATGATGCCGGCCGCTGCATCGGCTGCGGAGCCTGCGGCCGCGTCTGCCCCAAGAACTGCCAGACGCATGTTGCGGCCGACCAGCTCGCAACATGATCTGGCGAAAACCAGGAGAACGGCGTTGCACTTCATCTTTTTGTCGGCTCGTGGGGCTGGTCCTGTGCAGCAATGCGTCGATGGTTTACTTCGCTTTGGATTCTCCGTGTGGCAGTCGTCACGACGCTGGCCTGTTCGCTGCTGCTTCAGGCCGGCTACTTCGGCCGCGTGCTCTTTCTGAGCTGGTCATGCGGCTTGGCGCAAAGCAAGCTTCTTGTGCTCGCGCAGGTCATCCATGTTGATGTAGCGGTTGGCCTCCATCCAGTTTTCGTTGGTTTCGACGGCCAGCGCCCTGACCAGGCGCAGGCAGCTTTCGGCGTTCGGGAAGATGCGCACGACATAGGTGCGCCGGCGGATTT
>NZ_RZSG01000089.1:0-12591 GCF_003997725.1 Mesorhizobium sp. M4A.F.Ca.ET.050.02.1.1 | reverse complement strand
GGATAACGGCAGCCATCTATATCTACTGCGCAGCCATGGTGCTGGGGTCGATTGCCGGTGGTATGCTGAGGGCTGACCTGCCGCTACTGCTGTCGCTGGCCACCCTGCTGTTCTTTCCGATTTCCTATTCGACGTGGAGCATCACGGACAAACTCGCCCTGGCGCGCATTGCAGTGCGCGCCAGCGCCGCTGCATGCGCCGGCGCGTTGGTGCTGGCCATCATCCAATATTATTGGATCGGAATGCTCAGGGCCGAAGGCGGCGCTGGAAATCCTATCGTCTTTGCGACGGTGACTTGCCTCGCAGCGATGATGTGCCTTGCGGGCGCTTTGTCGGGAATAGAAAAAGACCGGATGCCCTTGATTGCTGCCGCTCTCGCGGGCGTCCTGGCAATCCTCTACTCGGGCTCGCGTTTGGTATGGGTTGCCTTATTGGTCGCCGCCGTCGCCGTCCTTCTAGTCAACCGGAACAAATTGACGCGAGGAAATATGAGAAGATCGCTGACGATCGCGGTCGCTTCCGGCCTCCTGACCGTGGCAATCACCTTTCCTATCATCGTCGACCGCACCGCCGTCCTGTTCAAGGACTGGGACGCCCTCGTCACCAAAGGCGACCACTCGACTCCACTCGGGCTCCGGGTTGGACTCTGGGACGTAGGCGTCAACGCATTTCGTGAGACGCCATTCCTCGGCAACGGCGTCTCCGCCAGTCGGGCGCTGATAAGGCAAGGATTCAAAGACCGATTTGGAATGGACCAAGGTTTCAATCACTTTCACAATGGCTTTTTGACCGCGCTGGTAGAGGCCGGGCTGATGGGCGCCCTCGCCCTTGCAGCGGTTTTCGCCATAGCAGCCTGCCATGCCGCAAGGGTCTTGCGACGCAGCGCGGACCCATCGGAGCGCTTCGGTGCGACGATGGTCACCGTCGCAGTGATTACCTACCTGATCGGCGGCCTTGGCGGCATTCTCGTCGGCCACGACATCCTGGATTCGACCCTGATGGTTTTTCTGGTTTCCGGAACATACTTGGCGTGCGGAGAAACGGTGTCCCCGACCGGGAAAAGCTCGCATTATCAGTCAGCGGATCATAACCATCGCACCGGCTGCCCAGGAATAATCGCTGTTGGTCCGCCAGAAAGCCCGTGAGTCCGGCAAAATCGAACTTCGCCTTTTCGCCCGAGTACCATTGCTTCGTCCTTTAAGGCCCGTGTTTCGCCAAGTGGGAAAAGACTTCACGTCGCCAGATGCAGCAAGCAGCTTGTCATGAAGGTAGGCTTGCTCCTCAAATCGCGCTTTCCTTATCAGCAGTGGGGTCATCCTGGCTATGTGGCTGTTCCGAGCGCCGGATTGGGCCGCAGCGTTTGACTAAACGTTGATTGGAACTTTAGATCTCGCTAAGGAAACTTTTCGGGGGAGAGCGGTGGCGGACTTTCGTAGACTTACATGCCCAGCCTGCCAGGGCGGAGGGAAGGCGGTGACCTGTGGTCGGTGGAAAGACACGGCTGGGACATGCTGTCCGCCAGGCAGCCACAGGCCGGGCTGTCCGGGTCGCACCGGGGCGTGCACCTACTGCGACGGTACCGGAATTCGGAGGCTTGTGGCCGAATCGATACCGACCGCGTGGGCCTAAAGAGCTCTGCATGAGCAAATGAATGGCTGGAGTGAGAGTAATTGATAGCGACGGCACCGTGGCCCGACGATGCGGACAAAGCGGTCATTCATTTCCTATGTGTTCGAGGACGAATACTGCGCGCTCCTCAATGCTCACCAAAGGCAAATGAACAAGGTCGTACCCTAGTCTGGAGTACGTCTCGGCCATAATCCGATAAGTTGCCTCAGCCTCGCCCTTGTCCTGCTTCCGTTCGTCATCCTGAGAAAATATTGCGTCCCAGAAGGGCGCAATGAAGACCCGTCGATTATATCGAAAGAGCCTCGCCGCTCTTTCAGCATAGCCGGGAATGGGCAGACCACACAGGCTCAAATAGCCGATCACGTCAAGTATGCTGCGATCCATCAGCACAGGACCGGCCATCCCTGATGCCTCTCGATGTGATCGAAGCTCCCATCCGAGCATGAGTTCCGCAAACGCCGATCTGTCCGCCCAAGGCAGCGCATTGCCTTTGATCCTGACCTGATCCTGAATGATTGCTCGGCCGGCCTCGGGCATGTGCTGAATACCTTTGAGCGCAAGCGCTTCAATTAAGCTAGTTTTTCCTGAACCGGGTCCACCGGTCACGACAAACAAATGGTCACACATGTGCCATCCTCGGTTCTGTTGTTAAGGGAAGAAAGGCCGACAGGGAGCGTTGCAATCGCAGAAGGCGATGTTCGGCGCGGCTCCATGATAGAGATGCAGCGGAACGTCTGCAACGGGCATGGGATGACAATCAAGAGTGCGTACTATTCCGCTCCCTGCCGCAAACGTTTCGAATTACGGCATAACTCGTTGGCTCCACTGCACCGTCGCGGCATGCAGGCCGAGAGCATCACCGACGTCGCGAACGGAGATCCGGCAATACAACTTGCTCGAGGCGGCTCTTTCGGGTCTCCGCGTCGATACCGACGCGCTGAGAACCAGCTCCTCTGGGCAGAGCCCTCGACCATGGCGGCGAGTCTATCGACCAACTGCGAGAAGCCAGGGCCGCAGGAGCCGGCATCACCGACGCGGATCGCTGGATGTCACTCTCTCCTTGCGAAGACACCCCCGATTGAGCTCTTGACACGCTGTGCCCAGAGTCTAGCGACCGGGATGGCGACATGCCTGGGATCTTGAGCAGCTCCTCCACGCGTGGCCATATCGGTTCGAGGGGGTCAGGCCGGGTACGCCAGTGCCGCTCGCGCTTCTTCTGGGATGGCAGATGCGGATTCTTGTCGATCCGGCGTGCACTACGTTCGCTGATACCAGCCTTGGCGGCCGCGCAGCAACGGCCTGGGTATGGTGACGACGCTGAGACATGTAACGATGTACCTGTTGATCGGTGATGTGGAGGCCAGGAATCGGTACCTATCGCTGCTATGTTCGATAGGTGTTCCGATACCACCACTCCACGCGCCCCGATCAGATACGCCGGCCACCGTAGTTGTCGCCGCGCACGCGAGCGAGTTGCCAGCGCAAGAAACGGGTGGTTTCAAGCAGAACTAGGAATAAGGGTTGGCCATTCTCCAATCGCGATATTTGACGCGACGACATCTTAATGGAAGGTCACAAGTGCACGATTCCCATCCCAGCCGAACTTTCCAGCCCGCTCAGTTGCAGGGGAAAGCTATCGCCCGACGTCGACGTGAGAGCGAACGCTTGGCGGTGCTGGAACAGTTCGTTGAAGAAAGAAGGCGTGCTGTTGACCTAAGAAACTGGATCGATACCTATGCTGTCAATGCAGCTCAGGACAGTGAAACCGAGCTGACGCGCATGTGTGAGTGGGCAAGAGCTAGACTGCGAGAATACGATCTACTGCTTGGCGACGCGAAGCCCAGCCCGGTAGCGCTTTGCATAGTTGACGATCGCGCCGCGGTTCGAACGGACATAGGTCAGGAGCTGCTCCCGAGGCTGTAAAGCCGTGCGATCGAGAACTTGCCTTCCTTCAGTGTTGAAGCCCGGCGCACGTGCCCACGCTGAGATGCTGACGCCTTCTATCACAACGCGATTGTGGGGGCAGCGCAGAGCGGGACCTTGGTCGATGCGGGTTACCAAACCTGTCTCTGGGGGTTACCAATGCGCGTGTTTGGTGGCCTTAAGTTACAAATCGGGGCCGCAATAAGCTCAATCAAAACATCTCCTTAAGCCCAGTCGGGAATTGATTGTCGTTGGGGCATATTGGTAACCTGTTGTCCGAAGAGCATTGGTAACCTCTTCGGGCGAAAGCGGCGGGATATCATCCACTTAGTTAGCAGTCCGGCCAACGACAGATAATTCTGGACTCTTTACCTACCGACGACAGATAATTCCTGGTTCTGGAAGCGCCGCAAGAACTTGACACGCTTCATCGACCGTCATGGTCGACTGAAGTTTGTTGGCCGTCACCTCGGCCGTGGTCGCTCCTTCAGGCCGCAGATATAACGCGACAGCGCGCTGCGTTTTCGTCCCGGGTGAGAACCCTAGTAGCTTGACCGCAATGCGATCATAGTCGGTCAAATCGCCTGCCTGAGATACCGAAACCTCGGTAACCGCCTTGGCCCGGCCCACCTCCTCCGCAGCAATCCCGGAATGTCGGGCAATACTCTCCAATGTCGCGGGCGGCTCCGCAGTCCCTTCGGAGAGTTCGTTGGAGAGTTCTGGGGTGATCCTCTCGTCAAAAGTATCCTTTGCCAGACACTCGTAATCCAATACCGCACCGGTGGTCATCGGCACCGCTATTGCATTCGGATTGCACAGCGATTCAACGGTTCCGAAATATGCGGAGAAGCATTGGCTGTCAGTATCAATCTGAATGGTCAGCCAGGCAGGCACGGCGCCATACTGGCGCGCAGCTTTCCGGACCTTTTCAGGGTAGATATTGTAGCCGCCGTTTAAGCTTCGGTTCCGCTGGTGTTACGTGCATTGACGGTGATGAAGTAACGTGCCGCTTGCCGTTCAGCAAGGAAATCGCCGCCCGCATGATTGTGTCTGAGACTGTTGAGGTCTCGCGACAAGAACCCTGCCTTTCTCAGTAGTTCCTCAGTCCAGCGCCCACCCAAATCCCCCAGCCTTTTTGTTCTGGTCATAGGTAAAGTCCTCCAACCCTTCACACCGGAGGCACCCCTTCATCAGCATCTCGTCCTACTAGCATAATGCCCCAAGGCACCTTGTGGAGATGTGGAATGCAAGACTAGCCGATCGCCGAAAGAATGCGAGACAGGGCGTTATTTGCCGCCCGCACTTCCTGGGTTAACTCGCTCTCCGGTTTCGCTGAACCGGAATAAAACACGATATCCTCATAAGGACTGGAGCCGCGTGTCAGGACGCGCAGCGTGATCGACGTGATTTCCTCGGTCTGCGACTTCGACCCCGTTACCGCCCCTGCCACGGCCCCGAGAGGGCCAAGAAGAGCACCGCCAACGACAGCGCGGCCAAGCTGAGAACCGCGATTGGATTTTATCGACGTCCTGCCCTCCTTCATAACCGAAGCGGAAATAACGTCGGCCTTGGCGATGGTCCGCGATCCGTACTGGCTCGCGACAGTCACTGTTCCAGACGAAGAAACGGAAATACCTTGCGCCCCGTCACGCGAAATGAAGTTCACCCCAGACCCCAGCTTGCCCTCCGTCCTAGCCCGCGCAGCCGCTTTGTCCTGACTATCCCAATAGCCCCAAACACCCCGAGAACCGCGACAGCGATGCATATCCAGATAAGCCAGTCCATGATTTCCCCTCCTTTTCCCAACGACAGTCTTCACAGATCGACCACGTGGACACAAGCCGCAGCATGTCCCCTGGCGCCGGGCTCGTCACAACCGGACGCAAGGGAAGGAAGGCAAGACCGTAGAGCGCAGCGTCAACGACAGCTTTCGCCCCAAGCGGTCATAGAGAGCAGACGGAATGGACGGCTCAATTGAGCCCGAGCTCATACTTGACCGCATCTTGTCTTGCGCTGACTCACCCCAGAAATCTGTTTTCACGATGCCATTGCAACGCTGCCGGAGATGGAAGCGCTGTGGGGCCTCTGGGATCACGCAAGGTACTGCCGTGCAGATCGTAGTAATGTCTGCCGTTGTCGAAATCCTCCTTCAACCGGCGGCTAACGACGAACTGCCGCTTTTCGTCGATCGTAACATATCCAAGATCAAACAGCTTATGCACGTCGGTGCGCAGGAGGACACCATTGGATGCTTCATGCATCCCGCCGTCGGCATAGGAGCGGATGTGTGCTGCGTCGAGAATTGGAAGTGTTCTTTCTCCGGTCACAGCGCAGCGCCGCTCATAAGCATCGGTCACGATGATGCGAAATGCCCCCTGCCCTAGTCGTGGCTTTACCAATGTGGGCGTACCGTATCTCGCGGGTTGTTCTGAATCAGCGGTAAATATCGAGCTCTCGGCACGGGATAGCACTGGATTCCAGAGGGCTCGGCCCTCGACTTCTTCCGTGTCAAAGCCACGACCGACTACGATGTTGGGCTTCCAGCTTGGGGGGATCGGAAGCCAGAGATCACGTGGCCAAAAGAAGGGCTTTGTGAGGATACGACATCCGATCACTGGATCAATGCGCGGATCGAATGACTCATCTGACCGATATCGACGAATTCGCTCGTGCATGTCGACATGGCTGCGCACGCCGTTTTTTGTGCCGAATGTCTCCCAAGCAAGTGAAAGCGGTATCCTCGAAGAAATTGAAAAGATGCCCCCGCCAACGATGAAGTTCAGCGGGGCGTGAAGTTTGAAGAGGAAAAGCTCTCCCGGACGCAGGGCGCGGAAATTTGTTCGTCCGCTTGGCGCCCAAAAATTCACCTCGTCCGGCTGACTGCCGGACAGAAAATCGAACCAGTCCTTATCTGTGACGGCGACGAATATCTTGAGCATACAGCATCATGTTATGGAGCCGAGGCCGAAGCAATATCATGCAGCATTCGGAACCGTGATCGCGGTCGCGCGCGGCACAGCGATCGCTCCCATTCCGCCCAGCAACGATCGGCCGATACGCGAGCAGGTCTTTGCGACAAAGCTCGACTAGGCCCAAGCGGCTGCTATCCAAACAGTGCTTGCCGCTTGGGCGTAATCTTCCTAAAAGGAGGAAGTGGACGGGGGGTCTGATTTGCTGAAAATCGCCGGCGAGGCGTTGTACGGGGAGCGGTGGCAATCGCCCCTCGCGCGAGATCTTGGCGTAAGCGACAGGACGGTGCGCAATTGGTGCGCCGCCAAGCACGAATACCCTCACGACCTCGCCGACCGGCTGCTATCGATTCTGCGCAAGCGCAGCGAGAAGATGTTAGCCGTCATTACGACGATCGAAAAGAACGTGAGCGGAACCCAGTGATGCTTCAGACAGTCACAGACGCGTGCGAGTTCCGCCAGGAGGCGCTCGAGTATGCCCTTTCCAAGCAGGTTGAGGACCTTTCAAACCTAATCGGCCATACGCCCGAGATGGCCGAAGCCTTCTTCGACAAAACCTTCATCACCGAAGGCATGTCCCAGTTGCTCCGGCAGGGCCTCCAGCGCGTTGCCGGAGCATCCGACCAGGCTGTGTTCGAGCTGCGTCAAGCTATGGGCGGCGGCAAAACACACTCTATGCTAGCCCTCGGTTATCTCGCTGCCAACTCACAGCTCGCTGAGCGGATTGATCGCCGCCTGACAGATGGGCTTACCCCGACGCAAGCGAAGGTCGTTGTGGTTAGCGGACGCGACGTCGACCGCGACAAGTTTATCTGGGGCATGATTGCCGAGCAGCTCGGCAAGGCCGAAGAATTCACCTCCTTCTGGCGGTCAGGACCGGTGGCGCCGAACGAGAGCGACTGGCGCGCTTTGATCGGCGACGAGTCGGTGCTGATACTATTCGACGAGCTCCCGCCTTACCTCGACCAGGCCGTCACACGACCGGTAGGCATGGGCAGCCTTGCCGATGTCACCTCGGCCGCGATCACGAACCTGCTCTCCGCCACACTCCGCCTGCCGCGCCTCTGCGTCGTCATTTCGACTCTGATCGGGCAGTACAAATCTAGCGCCGAGCTGACACGCATCGTTTCGCAGATCACCAATGAGACCCGCCGGTCGGCCAAGCCGATCACTCCCGTTGAGCTCGGATCGGACGAGATCTACTACATTCTGCGTAGGCGTCTGCTCGCTCGTCAGCCGGCCCAAGCCGTCATCGAAAGTGTCGCGGAGGCTTACGGAAACGTGCTTTCGGATGCAGTCAGGTCAAAGACACTTGAAAGGGCAGCCGAACGGATCGCTGATGAGGTCGCGGCAACCTACCCCTTCCACCCGAGCCTGAAGACCGTCGTTGCCACATTCAAGGACAACGAGAGCTTCCGGCAGACACGCGGTCTGATGACCATCGCCGCGCTAATGATCACGTCGGTTCAGAAGCGAAAGACGAACGACGTCTACCTGATCGGACCGCAGCACCTGGATCTTGCTGATCGCAACATACGCGACACGATCAACAACATCTACGACCTCGACGCTGCCATCACGGTCGACATTCTCGACACCGGTGCCAGCGACGCTCATGCCGAACTGATCGATGCTGACGCCGGCAACGATGCCGCCGGCCTGGCGGCCCGCCTCATTCTGCTGGCCTCCCTCGCCGAAGCCTCCGACGCGGTTAAAGGGCTGCAGCCGCCCGACATCCTGTCGTTCCTGGTCGCACCGCTTAGGTCGGAGAACGATTTCGTCGCGGCGCTGGAATCCCTGACCGCCCGGTGCTGGTATCTGCACAAGCGCGACAACGGCGCCTGGTATTTCTCGAAGAACGAGAACCTGACGAAGAAGATCGAGAACCTGGCTCGCAGCGCGCCGCAGCACAAGATTGAGCAGGATCTCGCACGGCGACTCGACGAGATTTTCACCACGCGCCGTCGCGCCGCTTACTCACGCATCCTCTCGATGCCAAAGATTGAGGAGATCAACACGCGAGGCGATCGGGCGCTCATCGTTCTTTCTCCAGACGCGAAGATCCCGCCGGGAAAGGCGCAACAACTCTTCAACGCTTCGCATGACCGCAACAACTTCGCGATCGTAAGCGGCGAAGGTCTCGACCTCGCCTCGGTTGAGCAGAAGCTCCGGACTGCCTATGCCGTCGCCAGAGTGCTCGACCAGGAAGGCCCCGCCAGTCCCAACCGACCCGATCTCGAGCAGCGTGCTGCCGATGCAGAGCTTGACGTCTACCAGACCATCGCCTCAACGCTGAACAAGATTTGGTATCCCGGCCGTGACGGCTCGGGCGAGCGCCTACTCGGCGCGGCGCTCAAACTCGACAATTACCGTCGAGAAGCAGCGGCGGGCTATGACGGCGAAACAGCCGTCGAAATGGCACTCACCGCAACCGGCAGTCGAAAGCTGATACTGGACATTGAAGCCCACTTCGACATGCTAGCGGAACGCGCGGAGGAGATGCTTTGGCCGCCGAGCGCGCGCACTACCACCTGGGATGACGTGAAGGATCGCGCCATCAGCAACGTGCGGTGGCTCTGGCTTCCGCGCGGCGGACTCGACGAGCTGCGCCGCCTTGCCATATCGCGCGGCCGCTGGCGAGAAAACGGCGCAGGTGGCCTGGAGAAAGGCCCATTCCCGAAGGAGAAGACCAGCGTCGGCGTAACCGAGGCCGCTTATGACGAGCTCACAGGCAGAGCCACGATCAACGTGCTCGCCAAGAACGCCGGCCGGCGCGGACGCATCTACTGGTCCGCTTCGCCTGATGTCTCGACTTCATCGGCCCGCCTCGATGGTCTGAAATTCGAGACTCGCGAGATGCGCGTCCACTTCCTAGCGATTGATCCCGACGGTGAACATGAGACGGGCGAGCCATTCTGTTGGACTAACCGGCTCAATCTCACCCACGATCCCCGGCCAATCGGGACTGGGCACGAGGTAACGTTGTCCGTAGTTCCGTCTGGCGAGATCAGGTGGAACACCGATGCGACTGCTCCGCGCGACGGAAAACTTTACGGCGGACCGATACACCTGGACGGCGACAGGGACATTGTCACCTACGCTTACGCCGAAGCATCCGGCGTAAGCGTCACGCGGGAGTTCAAGATTCCTCGTCGCGAAGGCGATGGCGTGAAAATCGATCTCGATCGTCCGGCCCGCGTGCGCAAGCAAGTTCAGCTTAACACCACGGACGTCGTCTTCGCCGCCATCGCCAAGGCCAAAGAGACCCGCACTCGCTTCCGGAACGTGCTGGTGACGGTCGGCTCTGGGAGCCGAAACGTCAGCACCAGTTTCGGATCAGACGTCAATGTCACAGCGGACGCTATCGAGCGGATCGCGAAGCTCGCGCGAACCGAGCTCGGCGATGAGAACGCCGACGTGAGCGTGATGTGGCGATTCGCCGCCTCCGAGAGGGCCGCTGATCTTGACCAGTTGATGGTCACGATCGGCGAGACGCTCGGGCCAGGCGAGATCGAGCAAGAGTGAGATGGCGAACCGGAACGCTTCGAGCGAGGAAACTAGATGGCGATCAGACCGCAGGGCGGCTTCGGCGTGCCGGACGATCAAATTGACCCGCAGCATTTCGTCGTGACGATCAGCGCGACAGGCCGAGAGGTCGTGACTGTCGTCGAGGATTACGGGATCTCCGGACCGAAATACGATGGCCAGGAGAATGCAAACGTCGACCGGGTCCTTCGCAGTCGAATTGATCCGCGCCGCTGGCGCCTCGTTGCGAGTCCCCTGCGTTCCGCGTTCAACGAACGCCTGAAAAGCCGAAAGTACAAGCCCGGTCGCTGGCAGACGGGCGAGAACCGAGTTCATCGCCTCCTCGGTCGTGAGATGTGCGTGCTACTTTGGGCTATCGAACAGTGCGACGAGGACAAGATTCCCGCCGCCATCATTGCCTGGACCGGTCTTCGTCCGGAAGAGCGCTGGTGGCTTTTTGCCATGGCTGCTCACAACTCCGGAAAAGCTGACGATCACGACCGCGGCTGGCGCAAAGCCATCCGCTTCGGCCTTACCGAGGGTGCGACCCCGCCAGACGCCCAGCGCTCCACTCTCTTGGACAGGCTCTGATGGACGCCCCGACGACCGCTCCGATGGTAACGCCCTACTCCCTCGCGAATTCCCCAGCTCTCATCGAGAGGCTCTGGCCAGCGCAAAAGCTGTCTGCCGAAGCGCAGAAAGAACGCAAAGCTGGCGCCGGGCAAACGCTGACCGCACTCGGCTCCTATTGGAAGGGCCGCAAGCCGCTCATCCTAGTCCGGGCCTGTGTCCTCAGCGCACTCCTCCCCGCTACGAGCAACCCGCAGCGCGATCTCGAAATCCTGGAGATGCTACTTGGTATCGATGATCAAGCATTCATGCGCCGCATGCGCATTTCTCCTTCCCAGGTCGCCCAGACCCTTCTCGACAACGGGCGGACGTTTGCCGATCTCGCGAGCTCCATCAGCATCGCAGTTCGAGGTCGCGAAACTAGGAAGGCGGCAGATGAAGACGATCTGTTGAGCGCAGTAACCACGTCGAAGGCACGATGGGCTCCTGATGCCCGCAGCGAGGTCGTCGACGCTCTCGTCCTCGAGACAATCTGCCATACCCCTTATGCCCAACGGGTCAAAGTTGCGCAGCGACCCGAAGAAACGGCTCATCTTCCAGCTGACGAGATCTGGGAGGTCGTGAACGAGCATCTCGGCACCAGCGCGCGCTCGATCGAAGAGCTGGTCGAGCAGCTTGGAATAATGCGCTTCGGACAGCGACCGCGAGTGGCAGACACATTCGCCGGTGGAGGTTCGATCCCCTTCGAATCCGCGCGGATCGGATGCGATGTGTACGCATCCGATCTCAACCCGGTCGCCTGCATGCAGACCTGGGCGGCAATCAACCTGATCGGGGGAGCCCCCGACGTGAGGAAGACGATCAGGGAGGCACAGGACGCCGTCGAGCGAGCCGTATCGGAGGAGATTGAACGGCTCGGCATTGAACGCGACGAAAAAGGGAACGTGGCCAAGGCATTCCTGTACTGCCTTGAGACACGGTGCCCCTCGTCCGGCTGGCTCGTTCCCATGCTACCCAGTCTGGTGGTGACAAACTCGAACAATGTTGTCGCACGTCTGGTTCCCGATTCTGCGGACAAGCGCTATGACATTCAGATCGTCAGTGGCGTTTCCACGGAAGAAATAGCGGCCGCCAGGACCGGCACAGTGCAGGACGGCTATCTGGTCCACACTGTTGAAGGCGAGACACACCGCACCTCTATCAAGTCAATCCGAGGCGATCGTCGGACCACCGACGGCGGATCGGCCAACAACCTCCGACCGTGGGCTTTGACTGATGTCCGACCGCGACCCGACGACATCTTCCAGGAGCGCCTGTACTGCGTCCAGTGGATCACCGCTGACACGATTCACGCGGGGCGGCAGCGGACCTATTTCGCTTCCATCAACGCGGCCGATTTGGCTCGAGAGGAGTTGGTCGCCGCTCTTGCCGAACAGAACCTAGCCTCTTGGCAATCCGAGGGGCTTGTTCCCGACATGCCCATTGAGCCCGGCGAAAAGACGAATGAGCCTATCCGAACGCGGGGGTGGACCTATTGGCACCATCTGTTCGCGCCAAGACACCTGCTAATCATGGCCGTCGCGTCGGAGAAAGCGAAGACTCTCGGCACTGCAGGGGCGATCCTTCGAGCCAAGCTCGCCAACGTGAACTCACGTCTCTGCATGTTGAATGGAAGCGGCGGCACGAGCGCCGCGCTGAAAGTCGACCACGTGTTCCTTAACCAGGCCTTCAACACACTTTACAATTTCGGCGCGCGCAGCTGGGCGCTTTCGACATCGCAGTTCCGACTAACCGAGTACGATCGAGGTCAAATCAAGACAAATACGCGCGTCCAGACACACAGTGCGGCCGATCTCGCCGAACCAGCGCACATCTTCATCACCGACCCACCATATGCGGACGCGGTCAATTACCACGAGTTGATGGACTTCTTCATTGCCTGGCTAAGAAAGTCCCCGCCGCCGCCATTCGACCA
>NZ_RZSG01000899.1:0-2239 GCF_003997725.1 Mesorhizobium sp. M4A.F.Ca.ET.050.02.1.1 | reverse complement strand
AGCCCGTAGAGCATCGCGGCGAGCCCGAGCGAGGTGAGCACGAACCCCGGCCAGTCGAGCGGCCTGGTCTCGGCTTCGCGGTCGCCCGGAACGAAGCGGGCGACCAGCAGCAGGCCGGCCAGGCCGAGCGGGATGTTGATGAAGAAATTCCAGTGCCAGGAGAGATAGGTGGTGATGAAGCCGCCAAGCACCGGTCCGACCACCGGCGCGAACAGCGCCGGCCAGGTGATCAGCGCGGTGGCGGCGATCAGCTCCGACTTCGACGCATTGCGCAGCACCAGGATGCGGCCAACCGGCGTCATCAGCGCGCTGCCAAGACCCTGCACTACGCGGGCGGCGACAAATTGCGAAAGGTTCTGTGAGAAGCCGCAGGCGATCGAGGCCAGGGTGAACAGGGCGATGGCGACCAGGAAGACGTTGCGCGCGCCGAAACGGTCGGCAAGCCAGCCGGACAGCGGTACGAACACGGCCATGGCCAGCATGTAAACGGTGATGCCGATGCTCATCGCCACCGCCGGCACGCCGAAGGACTGGCCCATTTGCGGCAGCGACGTCGAGATGATCGTCGAATCCAAGAGCTGCATGAAGAAGGCGACGGCGACGATCAGCGCCACGCGCCGTGCCTGGCGCGCCGGCATGGCTGTCGACGGCTGGGACACCATCGGATTGTCGGGGATACTGCTCATGACGGACCTGCTTTGAACAGCATTGGGCCAGCCTAGTCCAGTGGTTATCCAACAAACTTTTGTGGTGCCTCGCCGCCTGTTATGGGAAAGTGGGCCTAAGAGGGGAAGTGGGATGAAGCCCATCTATATCGACTATCTCAACGCTCTCGATATCGAAGCGCTGGCGATGACCGATGCCGAGATCATCGGCGCGGTCGAGGCCGGCCTTGTCGCGCAAGGCAAGGGCCAGACGGTGATCGAACCGCGCGTCCATCTTGAACCGGACCCGTCATTCCACGGCCATTTCAATGTCTTGCGCGGCTATGTGGCGCCGCTCGACGCGGCCGGCGTCAAGATCGTCGGCGACTATGTCGACAACTATCTGCACGGCCTGCCTTCGGAATTCGGCATCCTCAATCTATTCGATCCACGCACCGGCACGCCGCGCGCCATCCTCGACGCCACCGTCATCACCGACATGCGCACCGGTGCCGTCACCGCCATCGGCGCCAAGCACCTGGCGAAGAAGACATCCAAGGTGCTCGGCCATATCGGCGCGCGCGGCACCGCCTACTGGAACGTCCGCCTGCTCGACCACCTCTTCGACTTCGACGAGATCCGCGTCCATTCGCGCCGGTCGGAAAGCCGCGATGCTTTCGCAGCGAAACTCTCGGCCGACCTCGGCAAGAAAGTCACCGCGGTCGCCGACTGGAAAAGCTGCGTCGACGGAGCCGACATCGTCGTCGAGGCCTCGCGGCTCAACGAACCGCAGCCGCTGCTCAAGACCGAATGGATCAAGCCGGGCGCGCTGGTGGTGCCCTATGGCACGATGAGCGCAGTGGAGCTGTCCTTGACCGACATCATGGGCAAGATCGTCGTCGACGATTGGGGCCAGTGCAAGAGCGGCAAGTTCGGCTCGCTGCGCGCCCATGTCGAGACCGGGCGGCTGAGCGAGGCGACGTTGCATGCCGAACTCGGCCAGATCGCCGCCGGCCTGAAGCCTGGCCGCCAGGGCGACGACGAGACCATCCTGTTCTGGCATCGCGGCCTGTCGCTCTCAGACATCGCGCTCGGCAAGGCGATGCTGGCCAAGGCCGGCACGCAAGGCGTCGGCCAGAGGCTGCGTTTCGCATGACCCCGCTCGTCCTCACCGGCGCCGGCGTCAGCATCGAGGATGTCGCCGCTGCCGCGCGCAATGCGGCCAAGGTGGAGGTCACGCCCTCCGTCATGGAACACCTGGCCAAGGCGCGCAAAGTCCTCGATGAAGCTGCCGCCGCCGGCCAGCAGATCTACGGCCTGAACACCGGGCTCGGCGCCAATCTCGGCACCGCAGTCGAGGGCGACGCCAGCGCCTTCCAGCGCCAGCTTCTCGATGGGCGCGGCGCCGCCGTGGGTGACGCGTTGCCCATCCAGCTCGTGCGGGCAGCGATGTTTGCTCGTATCGCCATGCTTTCAGCCGGCGGCTCCGGCCTGTCGCCGCATGTGTTCAGCGGGCTGGTCGAAATGCTGAACGCGGGCGTGCATCCGGTGATGCCGGCGCTCGGCTCGATCGGCGCCGGCGACCTGGTGATGAT
>NZ_RZSG01000898.1:0-2248 GCF_003997725.1 Mesorhizobium sp. M4A.F.Ca.ET.050.02.1.1 | reverse complement strand
TACAAAACGAAGCCGCTCGTCCATGATGCCAGTCTCTCGCCAAACCATCGCCGGGTCCTCCGGCGAGGGAGAAAACTGTCACCTATGCAATCGGTCCATTCTGTTACCTATCTATCCGGTTCGGACACCAGCCCCTTCGGGGAGAAGTGCCCGGCAGGGCGATGAGGGGCGGCGCCTGCTTCGACAATTAGCCCGGAATGCCTGGCGTCAGTTTTCCGGCCTTGGCCGTGGCAGTGGAATGCCGATTTTCGGGGTCGGCGCAAAAGCGCTTGCCGAGGCCGGCATGGCAGCCGCGCCAACCGGCACCGTCGAAGCCGCCACCGGCTGCTGCGGCTCGGCAGGCTGCTCGGCGGCCGCGATCGGCACGCCGTCGCCAGCGATCGGCACGCCGTCGCCGTGATAGGTTACGGCTTCCGCCGAAGGCGGATTCGGCGCGTCGAGCACCGCCCGGCATTCCTTCGGCAGGTTGGCCATCGTCATGATATCGCGCGCCTTCGGCGCGTCCGGATTCTTGTTGGGGCGCCACGGCTCCGCGGTGAACCACCATGCCAGCGGCTTGCCGCAGCCGTCATCGGCCGGCGTTGCTTCCTGCGCCTTGCAGCCGCGCGAGCCCGGCTGGCAGCCGATGCGCATGTGAAAATGATAGTCGTGGCCCCAGAACGGCCGGATCTTGCGCAGCCAGGAACGGTCGCCCTTCACCGTGTCGCACAGCTTCTTCTTGATGCCTGGATTGACCAGAATGCGCTCGACCTCAGGGTAGCTCGCCGCGCGCTTCAACAGTTGCGTGTGTCGCGTCGTCCACAGCGCGTCCTTCACCAGATGGGTCTTCTCGTCGACCATCAGGGTGGCGCTCATCGATTCGCGCTGCGCCATCGACAGCGGCCGGCTGGGCATCGGCGTCAGCCAGATGTCGGCGTCGAGGCCGATCTGGTGCGAGGCGTGGCCGGTCAGCATCGGTCCGCCGCGCGGCTGCGAGATGTCGCCGATCAGAAGGCCGGGCCAGCCGTCGGCATGCGCGTCGCGGGCCAGCTTCTCGATCAGCGCGATCATCGCCGGATGGCCCCAGCGGCGATTGCGCGAGGGGCGCATCACTTCCCAGCTCGGTCCGTCCATGGGGATGGCGACGCCGCCGGCGAAGCAGCCCTTGGAATAGAAGCCGAAGGATTGCGCCGCCGCCACGGCCGGCAGCTTCTTGGCGCCGAACAGGTCTTTTGCGCGCGGCTCGGCCGTCAGCGCGCCCGCCGCCAGCCCGGCCAGCGCAAGGATGGCCAGCGCCGCCGTCAGGAATGGCCGTCTGACGGGCAATGATCGCATCGAGGTCACCATGAAGCCGCATCCCTCTCCTGTCGCGCCGCCCGAGCCTCGAGAGCGGCGATGGCGCGAATCATATCACGCCCGGCGCCGCGCTTTAATCAGGAACGCTTCATCGGGCTGCGCGGCTCGCCCTCGCGCCAGCTGCCGTCGGCCCACATATGGTCGAGGGCCTCGCGGTAGTTTGGCAAGGCAAAGTGATAGCCCGCCGCCTTGATCGCGGCGTTGGAGACGCGCTTGTTCTCGCCATAGAAGGAGCGCGCCATCGGCGAAAGCTCGGCGGTCTCGAAGGCAATTTCCGGTGGCGGATCGACGCCCATCAACCCAGCGGCATAGGCGACGACATCCTGCGGCGGCGCCGGCTCGTCGTCGGTGACGTTGAAGATGCCGCCGAGATTCTTCCCGGCCAGATGCCAGAGCGCGCCGGCGATGTCATCGCAATGGATGCGGTTGAACACCTGGCCGGGCTTGACCAGCCGCCGCGCGGTGCCATCAGCCAGATTGACCAGCGCGTTGCGGCCCGGACCGTAGATGCCGGACAGGCGCAGGATCGCCACTGGCCGGCCGGTCTCCTCGCCGAGCCGCAGCCAGGCCTGCTCGGCCGCCACCCGCATCACCGAGCGTTTCGACACCGGCCGGCATTCGGCCCGCTCGTCCACCCAGCCGCCGCCATGGTCGCCATAGACGCCGACGGTGGAGAGATAGGCGATCCATTGCAGCGCCGGCATGGCTGCGATCGCCTCCCGCGCGGCGCCGAGCACCGGATCGCCGGCCTCTTCCGGCGCCACCGAGACGATGAGGTGGGTGGTCGTCTTCAGGGCCTCGCCGATCTCAGCCGTCAGCGCGCCGTCGAAGCGCATCGGCGCGATGCCGACCTGGCTGAGCGCCGCGAACTTCTCCAGCGAGCGCGTCGTGCCGTAAATCGTTGCCGCATCCC
>NZ_RZSG01000897.1:0-2255 GCF_003997725.1 Mesorhizobium sp. M4A.F.Ca.ET.050.02.1.1 | reverse complement strand
CAGGAATCCGCTGCAGCTCGACAAGGACGTCGGCAAACGCATCGACGCACATTGCCATGAGCTAGGCTTGCTGGTCAGGCCGCTGATCAACATGTGCGTGATGTCGCCGCCGCTGATTATTTCGCGCGAGCAGATCGACGACATGGTGGCGATCCTGCGAGAGGGCATTTCGCGCACGATGGACGATCTCAGGAAAGAGGGCGTCTGGCGGGGGTGAGGGTTCTTCCTTCTCCCCGTTCTACGGGAGAAGGTGCCCGCAGGGGGATGAGGGGCAGCGCCGACCTCGGCGATTGGTTGGTCGCCGGACGACGCCAGAAATTGGCGTCTGACTAAAACGATAATCTCAAAAACCTGCGCTGCCCCTCACCTGCCTGCTCTATCCCCTCGACCGCAGCGCGTCGTTCAGCGCCCACATGTTCTTTTCCTCCGGCGCCGTCTCCAGGCCGAGCACGGGGATCTGCTTGCGCAGATGATCGTGGTGGGTGCGCACGCCATATTCGAGGTCGGAGAGATAGAACCCCTCGAAGGCTTCCGACAGCATGGATTCGTTCGACCACACCGAAAGCTGCACGTCCTCGTCCATTGTGTCGCGGTCGATGCGGTAGGCGAGATAGCGCGCCGCCGCCTGTTCTCTCGTTTCGTCCTTGTAGCGGTAGATTGCGCCGCGCAGCAGGGTCTCGCCGGTCGACAGCGGGAACTCCTGATAGAACTGCACGGATTCCGGCATGATCGACAGCGCGTTGTTGGGGAAGATGCCGTAGTAGATCCAGGCCTTGCGCAGATGCTCCGGCAGATGCGAAGCGTCGGGCGCTCGCTTGATGTATTCGCGCACGCTCCAGCGCCGCCCGGCATGCGGATTGTAGGTGGCGAAGGATCGCGACACGCCGTTGACGAAGGGCTCGTCGAAATAGGTCGCACCATAAAGATCCTGTAGCGCCGGATGCGCCATGGCGACGTGGTAGCCTTCATTGTCGACGTCGCGCACCGACTTCCAGTTGACCGGCGATTTTTGGGTCCAGATGCCCCACGATGGCACCATCTCGGCGACGCGATAGTGCGCGATCTCGGCCTCGATCGGCTTCAAAAGCTCGGCCACCGAGGGCTGCGGGCCTCCCTCGTGGAAGCGGATGAAGATGAAACCCATCCAGATTTCGAGGTCGAGCGGCATCAGGCCGAATTCGGTCTTGTCGAGATCGGGGAAGGAGCGCGGACGGGCGGCACCGCGCAGCGTGCCGTCGAGATTGTAGACCCAGCCATGGAACGGGCAGACAAGCGCGTTCTTGCAGGTGCCCTGGCTGTCGGCGACGACGCGGCTGCCGCGATGGCGGCACATATTGTTGAAAGCGCGCACGAGGCCGTCCTTGCCGCGCACGATCAGCGCCCGTTCGCCGATGACATCCATGGTCAGATAGTCGCCGGGATTGGGCACGTCGGAGACATGTCCGGCGATCTGCCAATGGTTGCGGAAGACGTATTCCTTCTCGAGTTCTAGAAGCGCGTTGGAGTGGTAGCTCCATCCCGGCAGACCCCGCCGGTCCCAATCGTTGGGGATCGCCACGTCACGGAGATGCGGGTTCATAGAAGGCTCTTCTTTTGTTGAATGATCATTCAATATAAGTATATTTTGCTTTGAAATGCAATGGTTTGTTGAAATATAAAATTTTGATGGCGCTGGGTTTGCATCCGCTCAGCGACGATCTGGCCAGGGAAAATCACGGAAAATCCGGGCGTTAACCAGGGTTCTGAAACAGGCCCGGAGCGGCCCGATCGACGTCGACCTGGCAGCGAGAAGCGGCGGCTCTCAGAGACGCAGTCCCGGCCCCGATTTCCTTCGCAAGTGTGAGATTGCTCATAGTCCGCAAGACCGCCTCAGGCCCATTGCTTCGCCTGTGAGGTCGCCTTTCAGGTCGCGCTTATGGAACAGAAATTGCAAACGAACACGAAAATCGGGGAATGACCGAATATGCCCGATCATGCCCGATTTTTCTGTTTCAAGCCGGTTACACGGGCAGCCATCGCGTATCATCCATCCGTTACCGGGTGCGGATACATTCGTTTCATAGCAAAAAGAAAGACAATGAAGGGGATTGCGATGTTCACGAAAGTCCAGACCGCCAACAACCGCCTCCAGGCACCGGAGCGCAACGATCGGCGACCGAAGCTGGCGCTGCGCCAGCGCGCCAGCGACCATCCGATGGCGATGTTCATGGCGATTGGCGCCCTTGCCTTCGCCGGCATGTTCCTCACACCGGCGG
>NZ_RZSG01000896.1:0-2256 GCF_003997725.1 Mesorhizobium sp. M4A.F.Ca.ET.050.02.1.1 | reverse complement strand
AAGGGCATCGCTAGAAAGGAAAGCTCAATGTCCAGTTCAACCGCTCCACCAAGACCAAGGCCCGCGTCGCCCAGCTTCGCAAGGGCACCACCCTCGAAATGGTCCGGCTCAGCTGCCGGATGGCCACCAGGCGACCCTCATTTCCGAAAGCTTCGGCCTCTCCGTCCTCGACGGCGACGGCATCCGTGAATTCCATGAGCGCAGCCTGATCGAAAGCGCCGATACGCTCGCCGAGGGCCTTTCCGAAAAGGCCATGCAGATCCCCCTGCAAAGGATCGTCGGCTCGCATGTCGGTTCGGCCTTTGGAGCAGGCCAGTTCTACTCGAAGGCCGTCACCGAAGCGAAGGACGCCACGGCCAAGCTCGCCAATGACACCCGCGACGAGGATATTAACGGACCGGTCGGCTTCGACAGCAAGGGCCAGCGCAAGCGGGAATTCGCCGCCGAAATGGGCCTGCAGGCACATGCGCTGCGCATGGCGGCCGAGGGCGCCGTCGCCGCCTACGAGCACGTCGTTGGTGAAGGCTGGAAGCCTTACGAACGCCAGACCGAGAACCCCGGCCAGAGCGTCAGCCGGCAGGCGGCCGATCTCCAGATGGCGGCTCTGGGCTAACTGCCACTGGGCGGAACTTCGGTTTCCCCTTTTCACAATTCGACAGGCGGGCTCCCTCCGGGGGCCGGCCTTTTGCATGTCGCAATGTATCCGGCTTCGGATCCTTGAAAGAGAAGGAGATCTCGTTGTTTGGCCGCGCCGATCGCGGCCGTCACGAATGTTGGTCCTGCTTGCGGTCCTCGCCCGGCGTAACGGGTTCGCCGTCCTCCACTGACGTTGCGGCCCGGCTGCGAGATTTCTCCTCCTCCGATTGAACCTCGACCAGGTTCGCGGATCTGCGGTCCTGCGCTGTCGGACCTCGTGACGGCCGCGATTGTCGCCGGCTCGAATGGAGGTTCTGGTCATGGACAGGAAAGAGAACAGATCTAGCGTGGACATTTACGCGACGATCACCGACCGGATCGTCGCGCATCTGGTAGAGGGTGTACGCCCGTGGGTGAAGCCATCGAGCTGGGCAATGCGAGTGGCGCATCACACGCTCTCAAGCATCTCGATCTCCCGACCGCGATCGCTGTGCCTAATTCGGCGTTGGAGCAGGCTTTCCGCGCGCTGCCGGATCGTCCGGTCGATGGAGCGTGAAGCAGCCGTGCCATAGCATGCCCAGATCAGGCTGAATGGCAATTGCCCTGCAAGCCCATGTCATCTCGAACAATCTTGAGAGATTTCGGTCGTTGCAACAAAACCTGCAAAAAATTTTACGGAAACTTTGCGAGCGCAAACCCCTGACGATGGTACGTTTTCCGGAAGGTCTGAGGTCAGGCACGGCTGAAAGAGCTTATACCGATGTACGCCCCGGGCCGCCGCATGGAACCAACATCGGTAATAACAACCAAGGGCAAGAGGAGCGCTCATTCGGCTCTGAAAGCCGCAGGTGGCGCTACCCAAGAGATGATCGTCGCCTCACGGCCCATTCAAGGCAATTGTGTAGAACACCGCTATCGCAGCTTAAAACAAGTACACCCTTTGCGGAGAACGCCAAATGACACAGTCAGCAGGACGAGTATTCAGTCTTTTTACGGGCTGCTGAAGAATGAAGACACTGGTCAGCCGCCTGCAGACGACAGCGCATCTTGATCGTCTTCGAATTCTGGGCCTTTGCGCACATGCGGACCTAACGATCTGCGGGCTGGCGGAAGTTCTGGGTCTGCGTCGCGAGCAAGTTGTGCGACACGTGAGGGTGCTCACCAGAGCCAACTTTCTTTGCTGCAACGAACAACGTCCGCAGTCTTCGTACCATCTGCAGACAGGAGGCAGGGATGGCGGGCTGGCTCAATTGTTGGTCGATCTCCTGCCCCACGACGATGAGTATCATAAGCGGGACCTGGAGCGGCTCGAGGCGGTTCAAGAAGCGTGGTCCAACGGGACTGCTGCTTGATCGTGGAATAGATCAAACCAACTGGAGCGCGACTACCATGGACAACTCCGCCGTCGGCGCCATCGCGCGCCCCGACACCAACAGACAGGCTAGCCTGGCAGCGGTCGATTGCCGCGTTCACGAACTGCTTCTAAAACAGGAGCGCCAGGAGCGGACAACGCTCAAACTTATCGCCTCCGAGAACTTTGCCTCCGCGGCGGTGTTGGAAGCGACCGGGTCGATTTTCACCAACAAGTATGCCGAGGGATACCCCGGTGCGCGCTACTAC
>NZ_RZSG01000895.1:0-2260 GCF_003997725.1 Mesorhizobium sp. M4A.F.Ca.ET.050.02.1.1 | reverse complement strand
ACCTCGAAGCGCCAGCCCTGCGCATCGACGCATTCGCCGGTCGCCGGCAGGTGATGCAGATGCGACAGCACGTAGCCGGCGACGGTCTCGTAGTCGCGGTTTTCGGGCAGGTCGATGCCGAGCACCTCGGCCATCTCGTCGGCCTGCATGTAGCCGGCGAGCAGCCACGAGCCGTCTTCGCGCTTGACGGCGTTTTCCTCCTCGCCGGCATCGAGGTCCGAGCGGAAGACGCCGGTTATCGCTTCCAGAATGTCGGCCGGCGTGACGATGCCTTCGAAATGGCCGTATTCGTCATGGACCAGCGCCATCGGCACGTCCGATTCCTTCAGCTTCTGCAGCACGTCCAGCGCATCGGCCTGGTCGTGCACGATGGGCGCGGCGCGCACATGCTGGCGTGGCTCCAGCACCTTGCCGCCGAGGATCGCGGCCAGCACGTCGCGTGTCTGGACGACGCCGACCATGGCGTCGACATTGCCGTCCCCCGCGGGCAGGCGCGAATGCTGGGTCTCGATCAGCAGCCTCTTGATGGCCGCCTCGTCTGACTGCAGGTTGATCCAGTCGACCTCGGTGCGCGGCGTCATCACAGCGCGCACGGCGCGGTCGCCGAGCCGCATGACGCCGGCGATCATGCGGCGCTCGTCTGATTCGATGGTGCCGTGATGCTCGGCTTCGGCGACCAGCATCTTGATCTCCTCGTCGGTGACCTTCTCTTCGCTCTCGCCGCGCTGGCCGAGCAGCCAGAGGACGGCGCGACCGGAAATGTCGAGCAGGAAGACGAGCGGCGCCGAGACGGTGGCGAGGACGGTCATCGCGGGCGCCGCCCGGACGGCAACCCGCTCGGGATCGCGCAGCGCGATCTGCTTCGGCACGAGCTCGCCGACGATCAGCGAAGCGTAGGTGATGATCGCGACGACGATGCCGACGCCAAGCGGATCGGCAATGGTTTCGCGCACGCCGTTCGATGCCAGCAATGCCGCCAGCCGCTCGCCCAGCGTGGCGCCGGAAAAGGCACCGGAGAGAACGCCGACCAGGGTGATGCCGATCTGCACCGATGACAGGAACTTGCCGGGGTTGGAGCCGAGCGCCAGCGCGCGGCCAGCGCCCTTAACGTTGCGGTCGATCATTGCCTTGAGGCGGGCAGGGCGTGACGAAACGATGGCAAGTTCGGACATTGCCAGAAGACCGTTCACGCATATGAGGACGGTCACGATGGCGATTTCAAGATAAAGCATGAAGGGTCAATAGCATTGCCGCAGTGCATTCGAAAATAGCGGGGCCGCTATTTTTCGAGGTCACTGCTCCAGGGGTGGTCCCAGGGCGGCGATGAGAAGTGCTCGACCAGCGCATCGACGACGACACGCACCTTGGGCGCGAGATTGCGCGTCACCGGCCAGATCGCATGGACGACGATGTTTTCTATGAGACAATCCGACAGGACAGTTTCGAGCTCGCCGCTGCTGAGGCTGTCGGCGGTCAGCCATGTCGGCAGGAAAGTGATGCCGCAGCCGGCGAGGGCGGCATCCAGCATCGGTTCGCCGTGGCCGAGGATCAGCCGCGCCTGCGGCCGGAATTTGCCGATATGGCCATCGGCATGCCTCACCATCCAAGGATGGACGATGCCGTTGCGGCCATAGGCGATGATGCTGTGGCCGGCGAGGTCCTCGATCGACTGCGGCCGGCCATGCTGCTCGAGATAGGCCGGAGCCGCGCAGATAGCCGAGCGCTGCGTGTAGATGCGCCTTGCCGCCAGCGACAGGCTGTCGTCGAGATCGCCCATGCGGATGGCGAGGTCAATGCCCTCCTCGATCAGGTCGACACGCCGATCGCTGAACGAGATTTCCATCGTCAGATCCGGGTGGCGACTGGCGATGCCGAACAGGACGGGCGCGACGCATCTGCGCCCAAAGGCGAGCGGCACGTCGACGCGCAGCTTGCCTGACGGCACCTGCCGGCGCGAAGCGAGCAACGATTGCGCGGCGTCGATCTCGGCAAGCGCCCTGACGCAGGCCTCGTAGTAGCTAAGGCCTTCGCTGGTCGGGCTGAGGCTTCGGGTCGTGCGATTGAGCAAGCGGACCGCCAGCCGCCGCTCCAGTTGCGCGATCGACTTGCCGACTGCCGATTTCGTAACGTTCAGGCGCTCGCCGGCGCCGGTAAAGCTGCCAGCCTCGACCGCATGCACGAAAGCGAGGATGCCTTGCAGGCTGGCCGCCTCCACGGCGCTCTCCTATTGTAGAATTTTTATCTTCAATCAGTATCCAAA
>NZ_RZSG01000894.1:0-2275 GCF_003997725.1 Mesorhizobium sp. M4A.F.Ca.ET.050.02.1.1 | reverse complement strand
GGATTATGGCAAGGCGGTCAACCACCTCGCCGGGCGCATAAGGAGGATGGGCTTTTCGAATCTGGTTTCAAAGGTTTACCCGGAGACCCGCCACGAAAGCCTGAACGAGGTCAACCGGGACATCGTCATGGCCGATTTCGCTGCATGGACGGACAGCGTTCTGAAATCCTGATCCCGGCGTGGCCTATTGCATGGGCCGTGACAGGGACGGCCGGGATTGATAGAGGCTGCGTTTTCGACCCAACACGGTGATCCATGGCCGAGCCTCCGCTGAAAGGCATACGCGTTATCGAACTCGCCCGCATCCTCGCCGGGCCCTGGGCGGGGCAATTGCTGGCCGATCTCGGCGCCGACGTCATCAAGGTCGAGAGTCCCGACGGCGGCGACGACACCCGCAAATGGGGCCCTCCCTTCGTCATGAGCCATGACGGCGAGAACCTGTCGGCCGCCTACTATCACTCCTGCAATCGCGGCAAGCGTTCGATCGCCATCGACTTCTCCAAGCCCGAGGGCGCCGATACGCTCCGCCGCCTGGTCGCCACGGCCGACGTTTTGATCGAGAATTTCAAGCTCGGCGGGCTGAGGAAATACGGCCTCGACTACGAGAGCCTGAAGAAGATCAACCCGCGCCTCGTTTATTGCTCGATCACCGGCTTCGGCCAGGACGGGCCGTATGCGCCACGGGCCGGCTATGATTTCATCATCCAGGCCATGGCCGGCATGATGTCGATCACCGGCGAGGCCGGCCGCGAGCCGCAGAAGGCCGGCGTCGCCATCTCCGACCTCTTCACCGGCCTCTATTCGGTGGTCGCCATCCAGGCGGCACTTCGCCATGCCGAGAAGGCCGGCGAGGGCCAGCATATCGACATGGCGCTGTTCGACAGCCAGATCTCGGCGCTCGGCAACCAGAACCTCAACTATCTGGTCTCCGGCAAGTCGCCGGTGCAGATGGGCAACGCGCATATGAACATCGCGCCCTACGAGGTGCTGCCGGTCAGGGACGGCCACATCATCCTGGCCGTCGGCAATGACGGCCAGTTCCAAAAATTCTGCGCGGCGGTCGGTCTCGACGATCTGCCATCGAACCGGGATTTTGCCACCAACCCCGCCCGTGTCGCCAACCGGGCGAGACTGCGCGAGCGCATCATCGAGGCGCTCGAGGCCTTGGATCGCGATCCGCTGCTGGCGAAGCTCGAAGCGGCCAGCGTGCCGGCGAGCCCGATCAACACGATCGGCCAGATGTTCGATGATCCGCAGACCATCGCGCGCGGCATGCGGCTCGACCTCGACGACGGCCACGGCAATCGCCTGCCCTCGGTGCGCGCGCCGATGGTGATGTCCGGCACGCCGCTCGTCTATGAGCGCCCCTCGCCGCGTCTTGGCGAGCACACTGAGGAAATCCTGGCCGAACTGGAGAGATCAGCACGATGAAAACCGGCGGACAACTGATCGTAGAGGCGCTTGAAGCCAACGGCACCGACCGCATCTTCTGCGTGCCGGGCGAATCCTATCTGGCCGTGCTCGACGCGCTGCATGACTCGCCCATCCGCACCATCGTCTGCCGCCAGGAAGGCGGCGCCGCGATGATGGCCGACTGCCAGGGCCGCCTGACCGGCAAGCCCGGCATCTGCTTCGTCACCCGCGGTCCCGGCGCCACCAACGCCTCGGCCGGCATCCACATCGCCATGCAGGATTCGGTCCCGGTGATCCTGTTCATCGGCCAGGTCGCCAGCCACGCCAAGGAGCGCGAGGCCTTCCAGGAGGTCGATTACAAGCGCTTCTTCGGCGACATCGCCAAATGGGTGGTCGAGATCGACGATGCCTCGCGCATCCCCGAATTCGTCACCCGCGCCTTCGCGGTGGCGACGTCTGGCCGTCCCGGCCCGGTCGTCATCTCGCTGCCCGAGGACATGCTGACCAGCGTCGTCGAGGCGCCGGCGGCGCTTCCGCATACCCCGGTCGAGACGCGTCCCGGCGAGGCCGAACTCGACGCGCTGGAAAAGCTTCTGGCCAAGGCCAAACGCCCCTTCGTCATCCTCGGCGGCACCCGCTGGGACGCCGATGCCGTTGCGCATATGCAAGGCATCGCCGAAGCATGGTCGCTGCCGGTCGGCTGCTCCTTCCGCCGCCAGATGCTGTTTGATCATCTGCATCCGAACTATGCCGGCGATGTCGGAATCGGCATCAACCCGAAGCTGGCCACCGCCATCAAGCAGGCCGACCTCGTGCTGCTCATCGGCGGCCGCATGGGCGAGATGCCGTCCTCCGACTATAC
>NZ_RZSG01000893.1:0-2281 GCF_003997725.1 Mesorhizobium sp. M4A.F.Ca.ET.050.02.1.1 | reverse complement strand
CGTTCTCGAGGAACGGGATGAGCGCCGCCGCCACCGAAACCATCTGCTTCGGCGACACGTCCATCAGATCGACGTTCTCGCGCGGCGCCATCATCACTTCGCCGGCGTTGCGGCAGATGACGAATTCGTCAACGAAGCCGCCATTCTTGTCGAGCTCGGCGTTGGCCTGCGCGACATGGTGCTTGGCTTCTTCCATCGCCGACAGGTAGACGACCTCGTTGGTCAGCTTGCCGTTGACGATCTTGCGGTACGGGCTCTCGATGAAGCCGTACTTGTTGACGCGCGCGAAGGTCGCCAGCGAGTTGATCAGACCGATATTCGGGCCTTCCGGCGTCTCGATCGGGCAGATGCGGCCGTAATGCGTCGGATGCACGTCGCGCACCTCGAAGCCGGCGCGCTCGCGCGTCAGACCGCCCGGTCCAAGCGCCGAAAGGCGGCGCTTGTGGGTGATCTCCGACAGCGGGTTGGTCTGGTCCATGAACTGCGACAGCTGCGAGGAACCGAAGAACTCGCGCACGGCGGCGGCCGCCGGCTTGGCGTTGATCAGGTCCTGCGGCATCACCGTGTCGATCTCGATCGAGGACATGCGTTCCTTGATCGCGCGCTCCATGCGCAGCAGGCCGACGCGGTACTGGTTTTCCATCAGCTCGCCGACCGAGCGCACGCGGCGGTTGCCGAGATTGTCGATGTCGTCGATCTCGCCCTTGCCGTCGCGCAGTTCCACCAGTGTCTTGACCACGGCCAGGATGTCTTCCTTGCGCAGCACACGCACCGTATCCTCGGCCTTGAGCTCGAGGCGCATGTTCATCTTGACGCGGCCGACGGCCGACAGGTCATAGCGTTCGCTGTCGAAGAACAGCGAGTTGAACATGGCTTCGGCGGTCTCGAGCGTCGGCGGCTCGCCCGGGCGCATGACGCGGTAGATGTCGAACAGCGCGTCCTGCCGGCTCTCGTTCTTGTCGACGGCGAGAGTGTTGCGGATGTAGGCGCCGACATTGACGTGGTCGATGTCGAGGATCTGGATTTCCTGCTCGCCGGTGCCGAGCAGCACCTTCAGCGTCTTGTCGTCGATCTCGTCGCCGGCCTCGAGGAATATCTCGCCGGTGGCGTAGTTGACGATGTCCTCGGCGAGGTAGTTGCCGAGCAGATCCTCGTCAGTCGCCTTGATCGCCTTCAGGCCCTTTTCGCCGAGCTGGCGGGCCTGGCGCGCGGTGATCTTCTTGCCGGCCTCGATGACGATCTCGCCGGTGTCGGCATCGACGAGGTCGCCGACGGCCTTGAGGCCGCGGAAGCGCTCGACGTTGAAGGGAATGCGCCAGTGGTCGCCGGCGCGCTTGTAGGTGATCTTGTTGTAGAAGGTCGACAGGATCTCCTCGCCGTCCATGCCGAGCGCCATCAGCAGCGACGTCACCGGGATCTTGCGGCGGCGGTCGATGCGGGCGTGCACGACGTCCTTGGAGTCGAACTCGATGTCGAGCCACGAGCCGCGATAGGGAATGACGCGCGCGGCAAACAGGAGCTTGCCCGACGAGTGCGACTTGCCCTTGTCATGGTCGAAGAAGACGCCCGGCGAGCGGTGCATCTGCGAGACGATGACGCGCTCGGTGCCGTTGACGATGAAGGTGCCGTTGGACGTCATGAGCGGCATGTCGCCCATGTAGACGTCCTGCTCCTTGATGTCCTTGATCGACTTCGCGCCGGTATCCTCGTCGATATCGAACACGATGAGGCGCAGCGTCACCTTCAGCGGCGCGGCATAGGTCAGGTCGCGCTGACGGCATTCGTCAACGTCGAATTTCGGTCCTTCGAACTCGTACTTCACGAACTCCAGCATCGAGGAGCCGGAAAAATCGGAGATCGGGAAGACCGACTTGAAAACGGCCTGCAGTCCCTCATCGGGACGGCCGCCCTTGGGCTCGTCCACCATCAGGAACTGGTCGTAGGATGCCTTCTGAACCTCGATCAGGTTCGGCATCTCCGCAACTTCCGGGATCTTTCCGAAGAACTTGCGTACGCGTCTGCGGCCATTGAAAGTCTGGGTCTGGGCCATCGTCGCTCCTTAGCTCGATTCTCGGGGCGAACCTCGCCGCGGCTCGCCTTGCATTCCGGGCCGCCTCGGCGGCAGCCCCTGATCTGTTTTCCCGCCGCCAGTCGGCGGCCGGTTAAAACGGGAGAAAACCCGTTTCCTGAAGGCCGTTCCGCGGCCCTCAGGAAAGAGGTTTCCGTACGTCTCGCGCTCTTTGGCTCCCTTGACGTCAAGGGAGTGGCGGGCGGCGCGGGG
>NZ_RZSG01000892.1:0-2296 GCF_003997725.1 Mesorhizobium sp. M4A.F.Ca.ET.050.02.1.1 | reverse complement strand
ACGATAGGCCGCGCTCGCCTCGCCTTCTCAGCGCCCGAATGCCAGCCTTGCGGCCTATGCATGACCGGGTGCCCGCGGTCGCTAATCTTTTCGGCCTCGCACAGCTTCGATCGCTTCAGGCGCAGCGGGAGGATCGATTACCACAGCGGGCTGCTTGCGGTGCGAGTCGGCCAGGAGGGCGACACGGCCGTCGTGCAGGCCCGGGAATTGTCCACCGGCCGGATGCAGCGATTCACAGCCGACCGGATCTTCGTGGGCTGCGGAGCAATCGGGACCACTCGGCTGATCCTAGGTTCGCTCGGATCGGACCAGCCGGTGCATCTTTCGGAATCGGCTC
Source organism: Mesorhizobium sp. M4A.F.Ca.ET.050.02.1.1 (assembly GCF_003997725.1). Classification (NCBI taxonomy): domain Bacteria; kingdom Pseudomonadati; phylum Pseudomonadota; class Alphaproteobacteria; order Hyphomicrobiales; family Phyllobacteriaceae; genus Mesorhizobium; species Mesorhizobium sp. M4A.F.Ca.ET.050.02.1.1. The sequence continues at coordinate 1,959 of NZ_RZSG01000892.1, read as the reverse complement.
AGTTCGTCCTTCCAATGATGTCCATGAAGCCGACCCCCGACCCGCGTGCAAGGCGCGACTTCACGCTCAACCAGTTCACCATGGCCATCGTCATGGACGACGAAGGCTTCGATGTCTCCCAAATTCACTTCTATCCGTTCAACCAGGCATACTACGATGCGCTTCCCCGCTTCCTCCAACACCGCGCCGCCGCCTTCGCGACGGATCGGCTCCTGAGCCGATTGACGATAGGCCTGGGCTACCTGCCGTCCTGGGCGTCACCCAAGGTCCGGGTGAGCGCCCAGATGTCCGCGGCTCCAGATGAGCTACCCCAGATCACCCTCACTTCGGAGGGCTTCAGCCAGGCCAGGGTCAGGGGCAAATACGCGCCTCCGATGCTGCCTGACGTAATAAAGCGGATCCGCAGGGCGGCACCCTACCTTGACTTGTGGCCCATCACGCCGCGGATGCTATGGTCGGGCGGGGCCAAGAGCTACCACTTTGGCGGCAGCTTTCCTCACGCCGGTGAGCCGGATTCCGGGACTGCGACGACAGACCGCCTCGGGCGTCTGGCGCGCTGGGACCGGGTCCATCTCATCGACGGGTCGGTTTTCCCAAATGTTCCAGCGACTACCTTCACCCTGACTGTGATGGCCAATTCTCATCGCATCGCCCGCGAAGCGATGCAGCTGGCGAGTTGAGCGTTCAAATGCGGGTCGGCATCACCGGAGCCAACGGATATGTCGGGACCATCCTGCGTGCCACCTTCGCCGAAGAAGGGCATGAGGTCATCGCGTTCGTCCGACCGAACCGGGTGACCTCCGAATCTGCCGCCGCAATGGCCGGCGTCGCCGAGTGGCGCCCCTATGAGATCAGGCGCCCACCGTCGGGGAGCGCAATCAGCGACCTGGATGTCCTCATCCATGGTGCATGGGACCTGACTCTTGTCAGCGCCGGCGATGTGTGGGGTGTCAATGTGTCTGGCTCGCAGCAGCTCCTCCGCAATGCCGCCGATGCAGGGGTTCGCCGGGTCATTTTCATCTCCTCGATGTCCGCTTATGAGGGAACCCGGCAGCTTTACGGCCAAGCGAAGCTGGCCTGCGAGCGCACCGCTAACAGTCTGGGAGGTGTCTCCCCCCGCCTCGGACTGGTGTACGGCCCCGGTTGGGGCGGGATGGCAGGCGCGCTCCGCAAGCTCACTAACCTGCCGATCACGCCTCTCATCGGAGCGCGCTCCCATCAGTTCACCGTGCATGAAGCGGACATGGCCGCCGCCATGGTGCGTATTGCCGTGTCGGACATGCATCTGCCGGAACCGGTAGGGCTGGCCAACCCCGAACCGGTACCGTTCCGACGGCTCATGAAAGAGATCGCCGCATCACAAGGCAGAACACTGCACGCCGTCGCCGTGCCCTGGCAGCTTGTGAGTGGCCTCCTCAAGGCAGCCGAGGCCCTGCATGTCCCCCTGCCCTTCCGATCCGACTCCATCCTCGGGCTCGTGCACCCGGCGCCAGAGGTCCCCGGTGTAGCGCTGCTCAAGCAACTCGGAATCGAGTTTCGGAACTTCTCGCTGGGCGGCGATCGACCCTCTTCCGGGACATTGCGTCGATATTCTTAGTCGAAGACCGGCTCGATGCGCCAGCGACACAAATGGCGAGACTCCGCGATCGGCACGCGTGAACAGACTGCAGAGCGCCGTGACCGTTCCTGGGATGTTGTTGGCGTCGCCGCGCAGGCGAGCGCGGGGCGATCCGGTCCGATCAGCAAAATGGGGCTACCCCTGAGGAACGATCGCGGATCGGAGAAAACCATGCGATGATTCAGAAAGACGCATGAGACGCATGACCTTAACGACGGGCGCAGCTTAACGCCCAGCCCGGTCGAACTCCCGGCTCTCCAGCGGTGAAGGCTTGCAAACGGAAGTCATTGCAGAATCCGGAAGACTTGTGGCGCGAAAGCCTGCGCACATGAGGAAGGGGC
>NZ_RZSG01000891.1:0-2297 GCF_003997725.1 Mesorhizobium sp. M4A.F.Ca.ET.050.02.1.1 | reverse complement strand
GCATGGCATAAGGTCCTTGGGATGTTTCCACGGGCAGCAGATGCGTTTCCATAAGGCGGAATCCGCTTTTTTCGTCTTTATTTTCGTGATCCTGGCTGCCGGCCTGGTGACGCTGCACGCCTATGGTTTCCTGCAAGCCATCGCCACTGACATGGACGCGGCTTCCCGCATCGAAAAGATCAAGTATCTCAATAGACTGCTGTTCGCGACCGGCGTGCTGCTCGCAACCGCGCTGTTCTTCGGCGTGTTCTTCATCTACCCGCTGATCCGCAGGCAGGCGACGGAAGAAGGCAAGTTGCGCGCCATGACGGTCTCGCTTAGCGCGCGTTCGGAAACGCTGGAGCACGCGGCGCTGACCGACGGGCTGACCGGCATGCAGAACCGGCGCTATTTCGACGACGCACTGAAGGAGTATCTCGAGGAGTTTCGCCGCATCGAAAAGCCGGTCGGGCTGATGATCCTCGATCTCGACCATTTCAAGCAGGTCAACGACACGCATGGCCACGATGTCGGCGACGAGGTGCTGAGGGCAGTCGCCGGCTGCCTGAAGGGCATGACACGCTACCACGACGTGGTGGCGCGGCTCGGCGGCGAGGAGTTCGCCGTGGTGACACCGAACATGGACGCCGAACTGCTGGCCAAATTCGCCGAACGTATCCGCAAAGCGATCGCCAACATGTCGGTGCTGTCGGGCAATGTGCGTCTGAAGATCACCACCAGCGTCGGTCTTGCCGTCTGGGATCGCAAGGAAACGGCCGAGGACTTCTATCGCCGCGCCGACCGCCAGCTCTATGAGGCGAAGAGGCAGGGACGCAACCGCGTCTGCGCCTAAAATCCCATCATCAAATTCGTGATGCTGGCCGGCTGATGCCGTTTTTCTGCGCTTCCGGTGCTCACGGACTAAATGTCCGCTCCGCTCCGGTTCTCGAAAACGACACCATCCGACTCAGCCTGACGAATTTTCTGACGGAATTTACCCAGGCCCGCTCGGTGCTTTGGAATTTTCCCAGACATCAATCGTTCTGCGGGCGCATGCCGAAGGTTGCGGGCTTGAGGCCGTAGCGCGTGTCGAAGTCCTCGTCCGGCTGCATGCGCGGGGCGGCAGGCTTGCGGTAGTCCGGGTCGCCAGCCTGGCGGGCCGTATCGACGACCTCGGCGAAGGCCATCTGCTGCTGCGGCTTCGGCACGTTGCGCAGCCGCTCGACGATCGCGGCGAGATCGACGTCTTCGCCGGTTTCGGACGGTACCGCCTTTTCGCGCGTGCCCGTGCCGGGAATGAGCTCCTGCGCCAGTTTCTCGAACTTCAATCGCATGGTCGTCGCCACGCCCTCGCCGAAGGCGATGGCTTCACGCTGGCCCATAGAGGACAGGAAGGCCAGCGTCGAGGCCGAGGAATCGGCGATCGCCGAACGGATGATCGCCTGGTCCTGCTCATTGGCCAGCCGCATGGCGAAGAAGGTCGAGCACTGCGACAGGATGGTCGGGTCGAGCTCGCCCGGACGCTGGGTGACGACGCCGAGATAGCAGCCGTATTTGCGGCCCTCCTTGGCGATGCGCGACAGCGCGTGCCGGGTCGGCGCGAAGCCGAGGCGCGGATCGGCCGGCATGTAGCGATGGGCTTCCTCGCACAGCAGCAGCAGCCGCAGCCGGCCCTCGCTCCACAGAGCCAGGTCGAAAGCCAGGCGCGCCAGCACCGAGCAGACGGAATTGACCACTTCGGAGGGCATGCCGGCCATCTCGAAGCAGGTTACCGGACGGCCATGGTTCGGCACGCGGAAGATGTTGCCGATCGTCTCGTGGATCGTGTCCTCGATCAGGCGCGAGTTGAACATGAATCGGTAGCGGGGATCGGACGCCGCCGATTCGATGCGCGTCTTTAGAGATTTCAACGTCGGGCGGTCGTTCTTGCTTTCGAGCATGCCCATGCGCTCGTCGATCTGCTTGATGAGATCGGCGATGCGGTAGGGCACCGGCGTATCGGCCGTCAGCGCGTCGCTGCCGCGCCTCAGATAGGTGCCGGAACCCGGGTTGCGATAGAGGTTCTTGGCGGCGGGGATGAGATCGCGCAGCACATCGACTTCCTCGGGCTCCGTCTCGCGCCCGCGAAACAGCACCTCGGCGAACTCTTCCAGCCTGAACATCCAGAAAGGCAGGTCCAGCGTCTTGGAATCGACCCTGACGCAATATTCGGGCAACGAGGCGGCGAACTCGTTGTGCGGGTCGAGGATGAGGATGCGCAGATCCGGCCGGGCCTCGATCGATTTGCGCAAAAGCAGCGACACGGCGGTGGATTTGCC
>NZ_RZSG01000890.1:0-2298 GCF_003997725.1 Mesorhizobium sp. M4A.F.Ca.ET.050.02.1.1 | reverse complement strand
CTCCGCGCTCGGTCCGCTCAGGCAGCGGGCAACGAAAGGATCCTTGCCCGGGCGGGCGGCGACAGCAAGTACCTCGTTGAGATAACCTGACTTCTCGGTGAAGCCATAAAGCGTCGTGCCGCCCGGCCCCGAGGTGCCGGGCTGGACGATCAGCGCGCTGTAGATCGGGGCGAGGCGGCCGCTCATGTCGCGCGACATCATCTGTTGCTCGAAGGACAGGAACACGATGTTCTTGCGTTCGCCCTTGTGGTTGAAGTCGTCGCGCGCGGCGGTGCTGTAGCCGTCCAGTTCGGGATAGCGCATGTAGAGGTCGAGACGCGAGGCGATGCCGTCGCGCCGTGCCTGCTCGAAGCGAATGAAATTGGCTGGCACGGCAATGACATTGTTGCCGATCACGACTTCATGGACGGTCGTGTCGTCAGTGTAGCCGGCCATGGCGATCGAGCGTCCCAGCCACTTGCCGCCGAGGCTGATTGCCACCGACAGCAGCGCCAGCGCCGCGAAGGTATAGAAGACCCGCTTCATCAGCGTGGAATCGACAACCTCGAATTCCGGGCCATTAACTGTCGCCGCCTGCTTCATCGCTTCCCCGTTACCTCGGCCGCCTGACATCCCGGATGTCCCCTGGCGGCACACATGGCGCGGCATGGCACTTGCAGCGCGCCTGTCGGGCGCGACTGTGCGACGTCATGGTAAAAGGAAGGTAAAGATGGGTGCTGTGGAGCTCTGGCTCTTTGCTTTCGCGGTCGGCCTCACCGCTAGCGGCATGGCCGGATCGACGATGGAACTGGCTTGCGGCCGACGGCTTGCCTTCACTGAACCCTACGTGTCGCCTTCACATATACTGCGATCGCTGGCCGCGACGGCATGCGCTGGACCCTTCATGCTCGCCAACGATGCGCTGGATGCCCACAGACGGGGCCGCATCACCATGCTTGCGCTGATTTCCTGCGGCTGCACGACGATAGCCTGGACGCTGGCGCTGGGTATCGTCCTGCTCGCCATTGCATCCTGGGCGACCGGTCTCCTAGGGTCGGCTCACTTCCCAGCGTGAGACGATTCGGAGACGGACAATGCCGACCTATACGATCGACGGAAAGGCTCCCACCTTCGAGGACGCCGACAGCAACTGGATCGCGCCGGACGCGACGCTGATCGGCGACATCAGCATCGGCCGCGATGCCGGCTTCTGGTTCGGTGTCGTCATCCGCGGCGACAACGAGCCGATCACCGTCGGCGCCGAGACCAATGTCCAGGAGCATACGGTGATGCACACCGATCCGGGCTTTCCGCTGACTATCGGCACGGGCTGCACGATCGGCCACCGGGCGCTGCTGCATGGCTGCACGATCGGCGACAACAGCCTGATCGGCATGGGCGCCATCGTGCTCAACGGGGCAAGGATCGGCAGGAACTCGCTGGTCGGCGCCGGCGCACTGGTTACCGAGGGCAAGGTCTTTCCCGACAATTCGCTGATCGTCGGCTCGCCCGCCCGCGTGGTGCGGGAACTTGACGAAGCGGCCGTCGCCAGGCTGCGCGGCTCGGCGGCGCACTACGTCGCAAACGGCAAGCGCTTCAAGGCCGGGCTGAAGAAGGCCTGAGTCCGCGACAGGTGGCGGGCATTGGCATCTCTCAGTGTTCATCCCGGCCAGGATTCGACACAGGCTTATCCAGCGCCCCGCGCAGCAATGCGGCGCCGGTTTCAAAGCCGGCATCGTCCGCTTCCTCCAGCGCCGTCGAACAATCATCGATGCGGGTCCTGAGCGCCGGGTCCGCGCCGGCCGCGAGAAGCAGGCGTATCGCCTCTACATCACGCATCGCCACCGCGTAGTGAAGCGGCGTCCAGTCGTTGACGCCGCGCATGTCGGGATCGGCGCCATGCTCGATGAGGGTACGGATGACGTCGTGCCTGTCTCGCCGCTCGGTCGACAGCGCTGCGATGATGGAAGGGAACCCGGCATGGTCCGCATAGTTCGGATTCGAGCCCGCCTCGATCAGCGCCGAGATGAAGGCAAGCGGGCTCCAGTAGATCGCGTACTCCAGCGGGTGGCCAAGGCCGAGCTCGAACGGCATGCGTTCGTCGAACCAGCGCGGCGCGCCGCCCAGGGCCGTGCCGAGAACCTCAAAGTCGCCGGCTTTGAAGGCATCGTCGATGGCCTTGAACAGCCGATGACGCTCACACCGGTCGTCGGGGATCTCCAGCATGGCTCTGATCCGCAATGATTGACCATATTGCTCTCAATCACCCCAGGCGCAAAGCCATTGTCGACCGGAGTGCTGCGCACCGCCAGAAATGGC
>NZ_RZSG01000088.1:0-12655 GCF_003997725.1 Mesorhizobium sp. M4A.F.Ca.ET.050.02.1.1 | reverse complement strand
CCGACTACCGCAACCTTGAAACTCATAAAGATCTCCTGTCCCTCTCCGCTTGGTTGGAGAAAACCCGCTGGCCTCATGCGGGTTCCGTCCCCCGGGCCGAACCCGGGAGAGGGTGGTTAGGCCAAGGGAATCACACCGTTTTGGTGGTGGTTTTGGCCGTAGTTTTGCTGGAACGGGCAGGCGCGCCGAAGCGCCCGGCCCGATGCCGTGCATCGTGGCTGGGGGCATCGAATGCAAGAAGAGCCATCAGAAGGCCGCGCATCGAAGAACAATCCCGTTCGAAGCGGGCTTTTACGCGGTTTGGTAAAAGAGTCAATTGGCGGCAGCGCTCTCCCTTCTCCCCTTGTGGGAGAAGGTGTCGCCGAAGGCGACGGATGAGGGGTGCTCCAGAAAACACCAACCTCTCACTCCGCTGGAACACCCCTCATCCGTCTCGGCTGCGCGCCGATCCACCTTCTCCCACAAGGGGAGAAGGAGAGGCGGTGCCGCTTGCGCTGTACAATGGCCGCCGCAGGAAGTACGAACGCTCAAAATGTCCTTCGCCTGCGTGCGTCAGCCCGGCATGTGTTGCCGGACAGGCAAGCTCCGAATTCCGAAAGAGAAAAATGTCCAGTTTCGAAACGATCGTGCCTGCGCTTGCAGAGGCGCTGGAAAAACGCGGCTATGCCGCGCTGACGCCGGTGCAGCAGGCGGTGCTGGCGCCCGAGCTTCGCGCGGCCGACGCGTTGGTCTCGGCCCAGACCGGCTCCGGCAAGACGGTCGCCTTCGGCCTTGCCTTGGCCCCGACCCTGCTTGGCGGCGCGGCGCGTTTCACCGATGCCGGCGCGCCGCTCGGCCTGGTGGTGGCGCCGACGCGCGAGCTGGCGCTGCAGGTGCGGCGCGAGCTGGAATGGCTCTATGAGCTGACCGGCGCGCAGATAGCCTCCTGCGTCGGCGGCATGGACATGCGCAGCGAGCGGCGGGCGCTGGAGCGCGGCGCCCATATCGTCGTCGGCACACCGGGCCGGCTGCGCGACCACATTACGCGCGGCGCGCTCGACATGTCGGCGCTCAAGGCCGTGGTGCTGGACGAGGCCGACGAGATGCTCGATCTCGGCTTTCGCGAGGACCTCGAATTCATCCTCGACGCCGCGCCCGCCGAGCGCCGCACCTTGATGTTTTCCGCCACCGTGCCGCGCTCGATCGCCACGCTGGCGAAGAACTACCAGCGCGATGCCGTGCGCATTTCCGCCGGCGGCGAGGCAAAGCAGCATCTCGACATCGAATACCGGGCGCTCTCCGTGGCACCCGCCGACCGCGAGAACGCCATCATCAACGTGCTGCGCTATTACGAGGCGACCAACGCCATGGTGTTCTGCAACACCCGCGCCGCCGTCAACCATCTCACCGCGCGCTTCAATAACCGAAATTTCGCCGTCGTGGCATTGTCCGGCGAGCTCAGCCAGAACGAGCGCAGCCACGCGCTGCAGGCGATGCGCGACGGCCGTGCCAGGGTCTGCATCGCCACCGACGTGGCGGCGCGCGGCATCGACCTGCCCAATCTCGACCTGGTCGTCCATGCCGACCTGCCGTCCAACCCGGAAACGCTGCTCCACCGCAGCGGCCGCACCGGCCGTGCCGGGCGGAAAGGCGTCAGCGCGCTGATCGTGCCGAACAATGCCCGCAGGCGCACCGAGCGCCTGCTCCACAATGCCGGCCTGACCGCGTCCTGGGCGAGCCCGCCCTCGGCTGACGAGGTGCTGCGCCGCGACGACGAGCGTATCCTCGCCGACCCTGCCTTCGGTGAGCCGGTGAGCGAGGAAGAACGCGGTTTCGTCGAAACCTTGCTCGACCGCCACGGCGCCGAGCTTGTCGCCGCCGCCTTCGTCCGGCTCTGCCGCGGCAGCCGCTCGGCGCCGGAAGACCTGCTCGACGTCGCGCCCTTCACGCCGTCAGCCGAAAGGCCCGCGCGACGCGACGAGACGCCCAGCCGCCGCGACGATTTCGGCGACAGCGTCTGGTTCTCGCTGTCGGTCGGCCGCCGGCAGAATGCCGAGCCGCGCTGGCTGATCCCCATGCTGTGCCGTACCGGCAGCATCAGCAAGCGCGAGATCGGCGCCATCAAGATGCAGCCGGAAGAGACCTTCGTGCAGATCGCCGCCGACTGGGCCGACCGGTTCCTCGCCGCTATCGGCCCCGACCGCAAATTGCAGAACAACATCGCGGTGAGACGGCTGGACGGCACGCCCGACCTGTCGCGGGCCGGCTACCAGCCGCCGAAACCCGACAAGAAGCCGCATCGCGGCAAGCGGCCCTTCGACCAGAACGCGCCCCAATTCGAAAAGCGCGCGCCGGGCGAGCACCGGCCCGCCGGCGTGGATTCAAAACCCTGGGCGAAGAAGCCCGGCAAGCCGAAATTCGACAAATCAAAACTCGACCGGCCGAAATTCGACAAGCCGGTAAAGCACAAGAAGCCGAAGAAGCGGCCGGCGTAGGTTCGCCAGGTTGGAAGCTGACCCGCAGCGAACGTCCGGGCAAACCGCCAACCTCGAAAATTAGCCGAAGCGTCCGACCTTCGTCATCCACGGGCGGAGCGAAGCGGACGCGTAGACCCGAGGATCCATGCCGTGACCTCGCGCGAAGCATAGACAAGGGGCAGAAATAGGGGCCGTTCTGAACGGCTGCAACGCTCGTAGGTCACGGAATGGATTCTATGGTCTGCGCCGCGTCGCTTCGCTCCTTGCTCCGCCGTAGAATGACGAAGGCGTGGTGCCCGCCAGTGCGCTAAATCGCATCCCCCTTGCGGTTCGCCGCGACTTTGACCAGTCTGGGCATGCGCGGCAAAGGGGGCAGTGCGATGCGCGGCGAGGTTCTGCACTATGACGAGCAGCAAGGCTTCGGCTTCATAACCGGCGCCGACGGCAAGCGTTACAGCTTCGCGCGCGAGGATCTGCGCCGCGAGATGGCGTTGGCCAGGGGCGCCGAGGTCGAATTCCAGCCGAATGGCGACCGGGCAAGCAGCATATTTTCGGTCCGCGCCCGCATGACCGGTCCGGAGCCCGCCACCCCGACCGCGGCGTCTCCTCGCCCCTTGCCGGGCAGCGCGCCTGCGGTGCCCAACCATTTCGGCCGCAACGCCGAAAATGGAACGATCGGATCGAGTGGCCTGTGGGACTATTTCTGGCGCGGCCTGACGACCAATTACGTCGATTTCTCCGGCCGCGCCCGGCGCAAGGAGTTCTGGGGTTTTTGCCTTTTCTGGACGATCGGCCTCGCCGTCATTGTCGGCGTCGGCCTCTCTGTGGATTTGGGAAGCGGCATCGAACAGGGCGACGACCTGCCGATCGTCATGATCTGCCTTGTCGTTCTCTACATCCTGCTGACCTTCCTGCCGTGGGTCGCGCTGCTCGTGCGCCGTCTGCACGATCTCGGCCTGACCGGCTGGCTCGCGATCCTCTGCTTCCTGCCCTATATCGGCTGGCTCGCGACGCTCGTCTTCGGGCTGATCCCGACCCAGGCCGGCGACAACAAATGGGGACCGATGCCGGTCGGCGTCAGGTTCTAGACTAGGGCCGCAAGCCAGACTGACCGTGTTCGCTCAAAGCGATGTATTCGATAATCTTGAAGTGCTTCGCAGTGTCACCACGAAGGGCCTTCTTGTGGGTTTGGATCGTCTCGGTCCCAACAATCTTGAATTCGGATCCTTCATAGGTAATTTCGCAATCAACCACCTTGCCGGGCCAAAGCCAGATCAAGAGCCCAGCTCAAACTGTTCTCGATCTGATATCGATCGCATACGAACTGCCGCAGTGGCGCGAGACGCTGGTCGGTGCGAAAGTCGGCCTGGCGTTTATGCTCGCCAAGAGCATCCCTTTCGATGGCGCGACCCACCTCGCCCATCTGTCATCCAAGGAACTTGGCGATGATGGCGTCGCCCATTTCAATGGTGCCGACTTCCTTCATGCCGTCGGAGAAGATGTCCTTGGTGCGCAGGCCGTCTTCGAGCACGGCGGCGATCGCCGCTTCCAGCTTGTCGGCCTCGGCCACCATGCCGAAGGAATAGCGCAGGCACATGGCGAAGGACGCGATCATGGCGATCGGGTTGGCGATGCCCTTGCCGGCGATGTCGGGCGCCGAGCCGTGCACCGGCTCGTAGAGCGCCTTGCGCTTCTTGGTCTTCACATCCGGCGCGCCGAGCGAGGCCGACGGCAGCATGCCGATCGAGCCGGTGAGCATGGCGGCGATGTCGGACAGCATGTCGCCGAACAGATTGTCGGTGACGATGACGTCGAACTGCTTCGGCCAGCGCACCAGCTGCATGCCGCCGGCATCGGCCAGCATGTGATCGAGCTTGACGTCGCTGTAGCTGGCCGCGTGGGTCTGGCTGACAACCTCGTTCCACAGCACGCCCGACTTCATGACGTTGCGCTTTTCCATCGAAGTGACCTGGTTGCGGCGCGTGCGCGCCAGCTCGAAGGCGACGCCCGAGATGCGCTCGATCTCGAACGTGTCGTAGACCTGCGTGTCGATGCCGCGCTTCTGGCCGTTGCCGAGATCGATGATCTGCTTCGGCTCGCCGAAATAGACGCCGCCGGTCAGCTCGCGCACGATCAATATGTCGAGGCCCTCGACCACCTCCTGCTTGAGCGAGGAGGATGCGGCGAGCGCCGGGTAGCAGATCGCCGGACGGAGATTGGCGAACAGCTCCATGTCCTTGCGCAGGCGGAGCAGCCCGGCCTCGGGACGCACCTCGTAAGGCACCTTGTCCCACTTCGGCCCGCCAACCGCGCCGAACAGCACGGCATCCGCCGCCATCGCCTTTTCCATGTCGGCATCGGAGATCGCCGCGCCATGCGCGTCGTAGGCGCTACCGCCGACCAGCCCCTCATCGGTGGCAAAACCGCTGCCGAGTTTTTCATTCATGGCCGCGATCAGCTTCTTCACCTCGGCCATGGCCTCGGGGCCGATGCCGTCGCCGGCGAGCAGGAGGAGATTTTTCGAAGCCATGGAGAACCGTCCCGAGAGTGTTTGGAGAAACCGCGGCCTTGCTAAACGCCAAGTGCTTGCGGCGCAAGCCTTTCAACCGTCACCGGTGCGAAAGGACATTCACCAGCCGGCCGAACGGGTCGCGCACATAGAAGCGCCGCACGCCCCAGGGCTCGTCGGCCGGGCCGTATTCGATGGCGAAGCCGGCCTTGCGCATGGCCGCAAGCGCCTCGTCGACGTCGTCGACCTCGATCGAAAGATCAGGCACCGGGGTGCCGGAGCCGCCCTCGGTCATGAAGCTGATCTGCACCGTCATCGTCTCGGCCGAGCCGCAGGTGACGATCCAGCCTTGGTCCATCAGCACATCAAGCCCGAGCACGTCCTGATAGAAATGCTGCGCCGCGAGGGTGTCCTGCGTGGCGATGTTGGCGACGATGCGCTTGACCTTTACCATCGGCTGATCCTTGCTTTGTGCAAGCCGGTGCCCCTGTCCTGGGCGACCTGCATCAGGCCGTGCGCCGGAGCGCCGTCGCCTCGATCTCGATCTTCATTTCCGGCTTGTTGAGCTGGCAGACGATCATCGTCGCCGCCGGCCGAATATCACCGAACGCCTCGCCGAGGATCGGGAACACCACGTCAACATAGGCCTGGTCGGTGATGTAGTAATGCGCCCGCACCACATCGGCCATCTCGAAGCCGCCGTCGGCCAAGGCCTTGGCAATGGTCGCGAGGCAATTGCGCGTCTGCGTCTCGACCGTGTCGGGCATGGTCATGGTGGCATAGTCGTAACCGGTCGTGCCGGAGACGAAGCACCAGTCGCCCTGCACCACCGCGCGCGAATAGCCGGCGGTTTTCTCGAAGGGCGAGCCGGTGGAGATGAGTGTGCGCATGGAGAGCCTCGCGTTGGATGCGCGCATTCTGAAACGGACGAGCGATCCAGTCGTGAGCCAGGGAGCGTAGACTGGCGGTGCAAACTTTTGATGCTGACGGGACAGCGCCCCCCTCTGGCCTGCCGGCCATCTCCCCCACTTGGGGGGAGATCAGATGTCACGCCGGTTTTCGCCAATCACCAGCGTTGCAAAACAGGCGGGGCGCCGAAACAGCCAATCTCCCCCCTTGTGGGGGAGATGTCCGGCAGGACAGAGGGGGGCGCGAAGGAACGCGACCTAGCAATAGAGGCTCGGGCTAATTCGCCGACCCCTGCGCGTCGTCATACGCTTTCTTGATATCCGCCGGCCACGTCTTCAGGTCGGGCCAGCCCTGTGGCTCGCCATTGTCGCCGCGGCGCGCGAAATAGACTTTGTGCTTGACCGGATCGACCGCCATGAAGCCGTCATTGCCGCCGCAATCATGCGGCACGCAGCCGGTGGCGTAGAAGGCGCCGGATGCGGTGTTTTCGGTGCCGCCGCCGACCAGCAGGCTGGTCGCCATGTCGGGCATGGTGTCGCCGAGCACCGTCTGCGCCGCCTTGTAGACCGCCTCGTTGTGGAAGGCGTCGATGATGTTGTCGTATTTCGACGGGTCGACATCTTTCCAGTCGGTGCCGGATTCCGGCGTGTAGGTGAGGTTGCCGGAGGTGGTCAGCCCTTCCGTCGGCGACCATTGCAGCGCCGCTCTCGTCTCGCCCGGCAGCAGAAAGGGCACATAGTAGATGGCGCTGTCGGAGACCGCGGCCGGCGGCGCGCCGCATTCGTCCTGCTCGACGGTGGTGGTCTGGATCTCGCCGCCTTCCGGCTTCCAGGCGATGACACTCGCCGGCCCGCATTGATTGCCGCCATCGCCGACATCGAACAGTGCGACCTTGACGCCGCCGACCTCGACAATCTTGTCGAAGAAGACGTCGTAATTGTCGGCGAGCTGCTTGCCGTCATAGGCCAGCACCTTCTCGCCATACTCCTCCTGCTGGGTGATGGTGAACTGGCCGCCCTCGAACGGGATCGGCGCCAGCTTGTCCTCGTCGGCCGGCGCCGCATCGGTGGTGCTCGACGCGCCCTGGTCGGCGGCGCCGCCGGACGCATCGTCGGCCGGCACCAGCACCGCGTCGGTCTGGGCATGCGCGCCCGCCATCGGCAGCAGGATCACCGCCAGCGCGCAGGCGCCGGCCAGAAGCGAGCGTGTCATGACTGTCCCTCCGTTCAGCCGCAGCACGAACCCGGCCTGTCGTGGCCGGGCTTAAGCATTCAGATACAGACGATCAGGCCCACGGGCGCTGCGCGGCGTTCTTCTGTTCGAACGAGTCGATGGCGCCGGCCTTCTCCATGGTCAGGCCGATGTCGTCCAGCCCATTGAGCAGGCAGTGGCGCTTGAAGTCGTCGAGGTCGAACGTGACCACGCCGCCATCCGGCCCGCGGATTTCCTTGGCCTCGAGATCGACCGACAGCGTGGCGTTGGAGCCGCGCGAGGCGTCGTCCATCAGCTTGTCCAGGTCTTCCGGGCTGACGGTGATCGGCAGGATGCCGTTCTTGAAGCAGTTGTTGTAGAAGATGTCGGCGAACGAGGTCGAGATGACGCAGCGGATGCCGAAATCGAGCAGCGCCCACGGCGCGTGCTCGCGGCTCGAGCCGCAGCCGAAATTGTCGCCGGCGACCAGGATCTGCGCCTTGCGATAGGCCGGCTTGTTGAGCACGAAGTCGGGGTTCTCCGAGCCGTCCTCCTTGTAGCGCATCTCGGCGAACAGGCCGGTGCCGAGTCCGGTGCGCTTGATCGTCTTCAGATAATCCTTGGGGATGATCATGTCGGTGTCGATGTTGACGATCGGCATCGGCGCGGCGACGCCGGTCAGCTTGGTGAATTTGTCCATGGTCCTTGCCGTCTTCTTGTCGTTCGGGAATTTGCTGGCGCACGGTTTACACAAAGCCGGCGGCAAATGAAAGGCAACTGTTCGTGCGCGGATCGGGCTCAAAAAAGGACTTCGAAATCCTGGCCCGCTGGTGCAGTCTTGCGACCATGACGGAACCATGCCGCGTCCTCTATGCCAGCGAGCCGGCGCTCGACGTCGCCGAGTTCCGCCGTGTGCTGGTGGAATCTGGCCTCGGCGAGACGCGCCCCGTCGACGACGAGGCCCGGCTGAAGACCATGCTCGGCAACGCCAACCTGGTGCTGACGGCGCGGCTCGACAGCGAGGGCAAGCCGCTTGTCGGTGTAGCGCGCGGCGTCACCGACTTCTCCTGGGTCTGCTACATTTCCGAGCTTGCCGTTTCCCGATCGGCGCAAGGGCTCGGCATCGGCAAGGGGCTGATGGACGAGGCCCGCCGCCAGCTCGGTCCCGCCGTCGCCATCAGCTTGATCTCGATGCCCAACGCGGTCGGCTTCTACGAGCGCATCGGCATGAGGCGCATGCCCGACGCTTTCTGGTTCTCCCGCAAGGGCTGATCCGTCTCCATATTCCTCACCGACTCACGGGCAAGTGATCGCCCGATCTGTCTCCCTGCTTGACATGCAACCAAATGGTTGCATATTAAAGCGATGAGCATGGATGCCGTCTTTCGCGCCTTGGCCGACCCGACCCGCCGGCAATTGCTGGACAGCCTCCATGCAAGGAACGGGCAGACGCTGAACGCGCTCTGCGAGCGGATGGAGATGACGCGCCAGGCGGTGACCAAGCACCTGGCGATCCTGGAAGAGGCCAACCTCGTCACCACCGTCCGCCGGGGCCGAGAGAAGGAACACTACCTCAACCCGGTTCCGATCAACGAGATCGCCGAGCGCTGGATCGGCAAGTTCGAGCGCCATCGGCTGGATGCATTGAGCGACCTGAAGAAACGACTGGAAAGGGAAGAGCCGTGAGCGACAACACCTTCGTCTATGTCACCTATATCCGCACCACGCCTGAAAAGCTTTGGACGGCGCTAACCGACCCGGAGTTCAACCGGCAGTTCTTCCTCTGCTCCTATCAGGAGAGCGACTGGAAGGTGGGCTCAAGCTGGAAGCTGATCTTCCCCGACGGAAGCATTGCCGACTCGGGCGAGATACTGGAGATCGACCCGCCCAGGCGCCTGGTCATCAAATGGCGCAACGAATGGCTGCCCGAGGTGAGGGAAGACGGCTATACGCGCTGCACCTTCGCAATCGAGCAGGATGGCGAACTGACGAAGCTCGCCGTCACCCACGAGGCCGACGGCCCGCACCGGCTGATCGAAAATGTCGCCAAGGGCTGGCCGCTGGTTCTGGCCAGCCTGAAGAGCCTGCTCGAGACCGGCAAGGGTTTTGACCGCCCGCCGTCGAAGGCGGCCTGAGCGCCTGATGATTGGTTTCGGCAACGAAGCGACCATTGACGGAGGCCGATGTGAACCCGGAGCAGCTGGCTGTGAGAGCCATGGCGAACAGCCGGACGGTCATGGCATCGGCCGAGATTCTCGCGCCGCCGGAACAGGTCTTTGCAGCGCTCGTCACCGACGCGGTCGAGCGCTGGTGGAGCTCTGCCGACTGCTACCGGATGACCGCCTGGGCCGCCGAGCTGCACGTCGGCGGCAGCTGGAGCGTCATCGTAAAGACGGCGGACGGCAGGCGCCTGCCCGCCGGCGGAACCTTCCTCGAAATCGAGACGCCGCGCCGGATCGTTCAGACCCGGCGCTATGACTGGAACCATCCGACCCTCGGCCGCCACGAAACGAGGGTGGCCTATCTGCTGGAGCCGACGTCCGCCGGCACCCGGCTCACCATCTGCCACGGTGGTTTCGAAGGGTTCGCCGAAGCCGCGGCCGAACATGCCGATGGCTGGGCGCGGGCGCTGGGCTGGCTGCAGCGGTATTTTGGCGAGGGCAGGCAGGCAGCGGCCTAGCGCCTCCCCTTCAAATCACATTCAGCTCCCGGAACGCCCGCCCCTCGGCCACCCGGCTGTACCCGAACGCCGTGCAATCCACCGTTCGGTAGCCGCCATGCACGATCAGCTCGGAGAGCGCCTTGCCGACCGCCGGCGCCTGCTGGAGGCCGTGGCCGGAAAAGCCGTTGGCGAACAGGAAGTTCTCGACCTCCGGATGCGGCCCGATCACCGCGTTCTGGTCGAGCGTGTTGTAGTCGTAGTGGCCGACCCAGGCGCGCGTCGGCTTGATCGCCTCGAAGGCCGGGATGCGGGTGGCGAGCGCCGGCCAGATCACCTCCTCGAACAGAGGCCAGTTGACGTCGAAATCCGCGGGATCGGGAGCATGGTCGCCTTCCTCTGGTTCGGCGCCGCCGGTGAGGTAGACCGAGCCTTCCGGCCGCACATAGATGCCGCTGGGATCGACCAGCAGCGGCATGTCGGCATATTTCTCGCGCGCCTCGAAGACGAAGACGTTGCGCTTGCGCGGCTCGACCGGCAGCGCGAGTCCGGCAAAGGCCGCCACCTTGCCAGCATTCGGGCCGGCGGCGTTGACGACGATACCGGCTTCGAGTTTTTCGCCATTGTCGAGACTGACGCCGGTCACGCGGTTGCCCTCGCGCGCGATGCCGGTGACGTCGGCGGTGATGAAATCGATCTTCTTGTCGCGCAGCGCCTTGCGGAACAGCATCAGCAGCGCATGCGCGTCGAACCAGCCCTCGCCGGTGCGGCCATAGGCGCCGGCGGAAATTCCCTCGGCCGACAGCCAGGGGAAGCGGTGCGTCAGTTGCTCGGGGTCCTCCAGCACGATGTCGGCGCCCTCGGCGATCTGCGCTTCGTGATTGGCTTTGAGGATCGGCAGCCCGTTGTCGCCGGCAAGGATCAGATAGCCGCCCTCGCGAAAGCCGATATCGGCCTCGGCGCCAAAAGTTTCCTGCAGCCGCCGGAACAGTTTTAGCGTGAACTGCGACAGGCGGATGTTTTCCGGGATCGAGAATTGTTGACGGATCGAGGCCAGCGACAGCGTCGTCGCCGCATGGGAAAATTGCGGATCGCGCTCGACCAGCGCGATCGAGCCGGAAAATCCCTCCTCGCGCAGATAGTAGGCGACCGAGGATCCGACGATGGCCCCGCCGATGATGACGATGTCGTAGCGCACTTCTTCCTCCGATCCAGCCTGCGGCATCCTTCACGCCGCCGGCAGGCTGATCTCGAAGCGCGTGCCGCGCTCGCTGTCAACCAGCCTGATCGTGCCATCATGCGCTTTCAGGAGGGCCAGCACGATGCCGAGGCCCATGCCGGTGCCGCCGGTCTCGCGCCGCGTGGTGAAGAACGGCTCAAACACCTTGCCGCGGTTGCTCGGCGAAATGCCGGCGCCGTCATCGCTGACCAAGACGGTCGCCCGCTCGGTCGCGTTCGTGGCAGAGATTGAAACCAGGCTCGCGCCATGCCGCGCCGAATTGTCGATGAGATTGGCTAGCACGATCGCCGCGTTCTCGGCCGAGATACTCAGGCCGACCCCGCCGCCGGCCTCGACGCGGACCGTGAGCCGGTTGTCCGCCGGCAGCAGCGCCAATGCCGCCTCGAGCGACGTGCTTTCGCCGCTGGGCGCTAGGTTTTCGGCGCGCGCCAACTCGAGCAGGCGGCGGACCAGCAGATTGAGTCGCCCGGCATCGGTGACGATATTGTCGGAAAACCGCTTCCGCTCGGCCTCGTCCATGGCATCGCCGGAATCGCGCAGCAATTCCGCCGCCCCCTGAATCGCCGTCAGCGGTGATTTGAGCTCGTGCGAGACATGGGTGGCGAAGGTCTGGATGCTGTCGGAGCGCGCCTGCAGCTTTTCGGCCATGTCGAGGAAGGCGGCGGAAAGCTCGGCCATCTCGCGCGTGCCGTGATGGTCGAGCGGCTTTATCGCTTCACGATCGCCGGCGGCGATGCGCTTGGTGCGCTCGATCAGCCCGTAGATCGGCCGGCTCACCGTGCGCAGGAAGACCAGCCCGATCAGCAGCGTGCCGCCGACAATCGCGATCGCCGCCAGGGTCACCTTGCCGCGCTCGCCGTAGAGGTGCTTGACGATGTTGTTCGGCGTCCGCGACAGATAGACCACGCCGGCGACCCGGCCTTCGACCTCGACCGGCAGGGCGACGAAGACGCGCACCCTGGTGCCTCGGCTAACCGAATAGAGCGGCGGCGCCGGCTGGTCGGGGATCCTGAGCCGGAGCGCGCCGCCATAGCGGCCGGCAAGTGCGGCGCGCACCTCCTCGACGCCGGCCAGCGACTGCCCGACCTCCTCGCGCCCGGCGATGACCACGCCCCGGGGATCGAGCAGCCGGAAGCCGGCCAGCGTCGTCTTCTGCGTTTCGTCGAGAATGCCGGAGAGCCGCGCGCCGATCGCCGCGAAGGCCGCATCGGGAATGGCGGGAACAGCCGCAGGGCGCGTCGGCATGACATCGTCGGAGGCAAGGTCGAGGCGCGGCTCGATCGGGTCGTAGGGATAGTTGTTGTCCCTTGCCGGATCGGCCGAGACCGGCGCGCCAAGTTTCTCGGGCGCAATCCCGGCCTGGCGCACATCCTCGGCATAGATGGCGGCGAGCACCGCGCCTTGCGCGATCAGCTCCGCCTCGGTCTGGCGGATCAGCTGGTTCTCATAGAGGCGAAAGAAGAACAGGCCGACCAGCGGCAGCGCCATCACCACGATCAGGATGGCGACCACCACAGTGGCCAGCCGCGGCCGCCATTTGTCCCCGATCCATTTCCGCGAGTTCAATGGCCGCATCGGCCGAGCCGGAAGCCGACGCCGTGCACGGTCTCGATCGCATCGGTGCAGCCGGCCGCCGCCAGCTTGGCGCGGATGTTGCGGATATGGCTGTCGACGGTGCGTTCCGAGACATG